>JBGTHN010000224.1:0-5491 GCA_041746235.1 Pyrinomonadaceae bacterium
GGCGAATCAAGAAAATGCTCAATGCGACCTTTTCAAATGATCTCGAATCGCAGTTGAAACTCGAACACGAATTGCAACTCGAATCGGGTAAAGCAAATGATTTTAAGGAAGGTGTTGCGGCATTCTTTGAAAAACGTCCACCGAATTTTACCGGAAGTTAAAGTTAAAAAGTTAAACTTTTTTACACATTTAGCCGTTAGGTAATAAACCTAGCGGCTTTTTATAATTGAGGCAGAAACCCGACAGTTATGGAGGGAGCAGAGGGTAGTTAACATTCGCAGTTTGCACCCTCGTTCACACTCAGGTTTCCGCCATTGAAATAAATGAACATATCATACGGACAACTTATCAAACAAAATCGCAATTTCCGCAATCTTTTGTGGGGGCAGACTATTTCCGAACTTGGGAATTGGTTTAACTTTATTGCGGGATTGGGGCTTCTACGAGTTATTTCAAACGAATCTCCGATCGTTGCCGGAATGCTTTTGTTTTGGCGGACTTTGCCGTTTGCATTGTTGATGCCGTTTGCAGGGACTTTTGCCGATCGTTATTCAAGAAAAAATATCTTGATTATCTCCGATGTATTTCGTGGGCTTTGTGCATTATTATTTTTGTTAGTTTCAAAACCCGAAGACATTTGGCTGGCATATTTTGCATCAGTTTTGATCTCGGCGGGAAGTGCGTTTTTTGACGGAGCGAAAAATGCGGCGACTCCGAATATTACAGGCGATGAGGGATTATTATCGGGAACGGCTTTGATGATGTCTTCGAGATTTTTGTTGATGTCGGTCGGTGCGGCACTCGGCGGAATTGCGATCTTGTTTTTCAGTTATCAAGTCGCTTTTGTGATCAATTCAATATCTTTTTTCGTTTCCGCTTATTCGGTTTGGTTGATTCCGGCAGATGCAATGCGTGAGAAAACTCCTGCACAAAGAGTTGCGGAAATTGCGATCGGTGCGAAAACTACTTTTATCGAAGAATTAAAAGAAGGATTGCAATACACTTTGAAAAATCCGTTCGCTATGACGATTCTTTTGATGAATGTCATTTGGGCTGGCGGCGGCGGTGCGACGATGATCGTGTTTGAAGGTTTAAGCGTCAGCGTTTTTTCTAATGCACAAACGTCCGCAGATTTTGTTTATGCAGCTTTAATGACTGCGAATGGACTTGGTTTGGCAGTCGGGATGTTTATCGCACATCAAGTTGAATCCTATATCGAGAAGAAAAAAATCCGTCGTTTATTTATGGGATGGGCATTGATTATGCACGGAATAATTTTTGCGATCGGTGGATTTATGCCGAGTTTATGGTTGGTTCTGTTCTTTATCATAATTTCCCGAACTCTGATCGGTGCGGAATATGCGGTGCAGGAAACTATGTTTCAACGCTCTTTGCCTGACAGGATTCGCGGACGCATCTCAACGCTTGATCGCGGTGCGGAAATCACTGTTTACAGTATTGCGAGCTTTGTTGCGGGAATTGCTTTAACAATTATTTCGGCACAAATGGCGACGGCAATTGCCGGTTTAGTAGCGGGTTGTTCCGGCGTTGTCTGGCTCGTGAGAAGTGGAAAATCCGAAGATTACTGGAAAGTTATCAAAAGCAATGAAAAATACAACAGTTTAGAAATTCATACTTCGCAAGTTTAGTGCAAATACAATTCGACTTTGAAACCTTTTAAATTATAATCATAAAAAAAATGAGGAGAGAAGATTATGAAAAATATACCATTTATTATCATTATTTTGATTGTCTTAGCTTGTAATTGCCCAAAGCCCGAAGAAACTTCAAAAAAACAAGATGAAGCAAAAACCAGTCAAACTGAAAAAGAAACTCAAAAAACTGCCGAAGCTAACAAAACTGATAATGAAAACAAAGTTACAATGGAGAATTTCAAAAAACTTAAAAACGGTATGAGTTATAAACAAGTTGTTGAAATTCTCGGAAAAGAGGGTGAACTTTTGAGCGAAAATGAAGTTGCTGGAACAAAAACTGAAATGTATCAATGGAAAGCGGGAATGATGTCAAATATGAATGCTATGTTTCAAAATGATAAATTGATGAGCAAAGCACAATTCGGACTTGAATAAATTTTTTGAAATTTTAAGCCGTAATAATTACAGCTTTTGTTCCTAACAATTCAGAGAAATCTTTTGTGTAAATCGTATCAACGCGACGGACTTTGCCGATGGTTTCGACGACATCTTGAGTTGAGATAAAACTGTCTTCGACGTGGGCAATTGTCCAGAGTTTGATGTGTGATGCGGTTCGCAAGACTTCTTCGATGAGGTTTAGATATTGCGATTTTGTTTCGATGTGTGTTCCTAATTGTCCGATGTGGTTTTCTTCCAGATCGTCCCAAAAATCATCTCTGCCACGTATCCATTCTTCACGCCAAGCTGTCCAACTTCTCGAACTTTTTAAGGATTGATTATGAGCTGTCGGAAGTCTTAGGAACAATAGATCGGTATAATTTTCAGCCGTAAATTCGTTTGCATTTTTATTATAGGAAGTATTATTTTGACCGTTATTCACAGGATTCGGTTGAGTGTTCCAGAATCTTTTGAAAACAGTTGAAAGCGGTTGACGCAAAATTCGTGTTTCATCATCAAAGGACAATACGTAATCTCCGACCTTCATTGCAAGGCTCTGTGCAATTGCTTTCGACATCGGCGAAGCAAGTTTTTCGATGTTTGAACGAACATTATCAAACCACCACGCATCGGTTTCGTTAAACCAATTGCGAAGCGAAGCGTTTTTTAATTCATATTGCGGAACGTATGCGTCTTCAAGAACTACTTCGAGTTCTTCTTCGGAAAGCGTTTCGCCGTTGTTTTCAATATATGTTTTCGCATCAACATAAGCGGAAACAAGCAGATCATTCGCCAAAACTTTGACATTCCAGTTTTTTAAATAGTTTCCCAGATTCGGGCTGTTTGTAAAAGGAATCGAAACAGATGCAAACTCCAAACGCCGCAGAATATTTAACTCAAACGCCAACCAACTTTTCGGTGTATTTACAGAATTTTCTAACATAAAAACCAACTTTACTAAGACTTATTCATATGCGGCAAACGATCTTAATTCTTCCAAATTTTCCAAAGACAAAAACGCTTGAACAACTTTGGGATCAAATTCAATTCCCGCCCATTCGGTCAAATATCTTTTTGCTTCGGACGCGGAGATCGGCAGGCTGTGCGGGCGTGAATCCGTCATCGCTGCATAAGTATCGCAAGTTCGCAAAATGCGTGCCGCCAAAGGAATTTGTTCGCGTTCCAGACAATCGGGATAACCTGTGCCGTTCCACCATTCGTGATGCCAGCGAACGATCAATTGAACCGCTCTCGGCAATCCGCGTTTGGCGACTTCTTGTTCGCCGATAACGGGATGGCGTTGCATATCAATTCTTTCTTCAACACTTAGAACGCCTTCGCGGTTGATATAACTGCGGTTCATAGCCATTTCGCCGATGTCGTGAATTAATGCGGCTTGTTGCAGGGTTTGTCGGTCGTGTGAAGCAAGGTTAAATTGTTGAGCAATACCATCGGCTAAAACAACAATTCGCTGTGCGTGACTGTTTTGATAACCTTCAAATTTATCAATTGCTTCTGACAGCTTGATAAGTTCTTTGCCGACTTTTATTTCTTGAATCATTGCTCTTTCCGGAACTGACATAAAAAAATTACAAATCACGCCTGCCGATCTATTATTCAAACGGCAAACATAATTTTCCCCTTTAAACTTCCTTTGCTATTTATAAATTTCCAATAAATTAGAAATTCCTCGAATAAAAGTTTTACTATTTCTCTCCCAAACTGTCGAGTAAGGATTGTGCTTCTTTGTTGTCGGGGGCGATACTTAAAAGACGCTGTAACTCGCCTTTGGCACGAGCCGTCAGTCCGATTTCTATGAAAAGTTCCGCAAGCATTATACGATAGATCGTGTTTGTCGGGTCAAGTTTGACTGCGGTTTGCAATTCCGCTTCCGCTTTATGGCGTTGCAATTTATCAAATGAAAGTGCTTTTCCGTAAAATGCATGATAACGGGGATTATCGCTTTCGATATGAACGGCACGTCCGAAAAATGGAAGTGCATCGTAATAATTATGATTCATCAAAAGATCATAACCCTTTTCAAAATTCTCATTCGCCATCACCGATCTTTCGGATGTATTGACATCTTCTTTATTTAATGTCGGTTGTTCGTTTGTAGCATTTTCCTTTAATTGTTCCAGAATCTTTCTTAATTTGAAATCATAAACTTCGCGGGCTTCTTCATCTCTTAAAGTATCATAAGCCTGAGCTAATTCGGTAAAGGCGTGTTGTATCTTTTTTTGTAATTCGGGTTTAATTTCGTTATGAAATAGATCGGGGTGAAATTGCTTGGCAAGCGAAAAATAGGAAGTTTTTATTGCTGATAATTCGGCTTCGGGAGTAACACCGAAAACATCGTAATGAGTAGCCGCATTTTCAATTCGAGTAAGATATTCTTCAAGCGAAATCTTTATTTCTTCTTCTTTTGTCGCTTGTATTTTCTCTTCTTTTGCTTTCTTTTGTGCTTCCGCTTCGGCTTTTTTGGCTTCTGCTCCGGCAATTTGCTTCGTCTTTTCTTCGGAAACTCTTTGTTGTTCTTCATCAACCGAAAGTGCTGATGTTTTTAAGGTCAGTGCCGCCGAGTTTATCTTTGATATGTCTGCTTTTTTAAATGCGGGATTCCATTTATATCTTTGAATAAATCCACCAAGCCAAAGTCTGTAAAGAGCAACCATAACTTCATTACCGGGCAAACCGCTCATTGACCTCAAATCGTCAATCGTCAAACTATCTTTGCCCATTCTCGAAAAAATAAATCCTTCTTGCGGACTAAGATTCATAGATATTTCACCCGATTCGGAATTTAAACGAAACTCTTCATCAAAACTTTTGAATCTCGCTAAAATCTTTTGTTCTTCCACATTCTCGGCATATTCAAAAAGAATTGGGTTAATGTTTACTTGAAAACAAATTCCTTCTTTGATCCGTGCCAATGAGCTAAATGTCCATTCACCGGAATCCCAAATAATCGCGTCTTTTATGATGTTTGCCAATTGCGAGGAGATAAATAGATCAATATTTTCTTTGGTAAAAATGTTTTGTTGAACAAGACTTTTTGCCAAATAAAGATCGTTCGTGAAGTTTTCGATTTTGGTAAGAGTTTCTTTCGATATTTGATTTTGATTGAGTAAAACTTCAAAAAGCCGATGTTTACGGGAATTTGAAACAGCAAAAACCACCTTGCCTTTGTCAAAATAAACGATGATTTTTTTTTGTTCATTTGAAATTCTCAAAGAACCGTTTAATTTAAGTTGGGCAATCTCTACAAAAAGTTCGGAAAGAGGATTTCGTATCAAGATTCCACTTATTTCTAGGTTGTTCGTCGCAGTCATTTTTTTACTTCGGAAATTAAAGTTAATGAGGTGTCAGCAATCAAAGGATAAATCGCTCTGTTTATA
>JBGTHN010000225.1:0-3181 GCA_041746235.1 Pyrinomonadaceae bacterium
AAGCGGCGAGTTGAGCGGCTTCGATCAGAGTTGTGTGCGGAATTTCCATTCGATTCGGGTTTCTGATGACGACGTGCGAACCGGGATAATCTGCCGCGTGCATCCAAGTGTCGAGTGATTTTGCGATGCGAAAGGTCAAATAATCATTGTCTTTTGAGCGTTTACCAACCAAAATTTCAAATCCATCCGAAGAAACGAATTCTCTTGTATATGACGAATTATCTTTTTTATTTGTTTTGTTCTGTAGAATTTGTTTTTTCTTTTTTCCACTAAATGATTCGATTGTTTCAAGATCATTTTGAGCAATTGCCGTTTCGAGTTTTTTCTTTTTTATCTCTAATTTTTCGATTTCCGCTTCAACGATTTTCAAGCGTTTAGAGATTTCTTCCTTCGCATTCCGAGCCTTTGTGTAGCGTTTGAAGTATTTTTCAGCCGCTTCGGTTATCGAATTTTGTTCATTTGCTTCGATCTCGATTTTCGGTGTGTTTTCATCAAAATAATCAATCACAGAAATTTTATCGCCAATTCTTTCGGCAGTTGCAACATTTGCCAGAAGCAGATCGCCGAATCGTTTCCATTTTTCAGCATCTCCGTGATTTTTCAGGTCTTGATTCAACATTTTGAAAAGTCGTGTTTTCTTTTTTAATTCTTTACTAAGATTGCTTTTTGCAGTTTGAGATTTCGCCTGAAAGTTTTGCTTTTGCTGTTTTTCAACATAAAAATTATCTAAAGCATCCGAAAGTGTTTCAAATTCGCCTTGCGGGAAAACCTGTAAATTCTGATTATTAGGTTTTTCACCTTCTCGAATTGGCGGAGAATATCTTCTGGCGATTTCCTGCCCTTCGCCATAAGTTTCACGCAGAGAATCCAGAATAAAATCTCTGTTATCCAAAAGAAATAGATTTGAAGAACGTCCAGTAAGTTGGACGATCAAAGTATAATTTTCAGTTTTTCCTAACTCATCCTGTGCGATGAGTTTGAGTTTCACAATTCTCTCATTTTCAATTTTTTCTATGTCTTGCAAAACGGAATGTGCGAGTCTTTTTCGCAAAAATGAAATAAATGATAATTGTAATTTTGAGTTTTTCTCAAGTTCTTTTAGTTTGCGTCGAATGAGATAAACACGCGGTGAGTTTGGTTCAACGCTTATTAAAAGATATTTTCCATCCGTAAGCCGAAAGTCTATTACAAGTTGGAGTTTTGCGAGGGCAAAAATTTTGCCGAACTTCTGACCAATTAGTTGGTCGGAAAGTTCGGCACTGATTTTTTCTAAAGTTGGTTCGTTCATTTTTCCGTTTCTCGTTAAATCAAAAGATTAATTTTAATGGTTATAGGAAAAATAACAATGAACGAATTAAATTTCTTTAACAATGATCGTTCCCGAAACCAGATCGTGAACGGCACGTTTGTTTTCGTCAAATATTGTTGTGACAAAGCCTAAACCGAAGAAGGCAATAGACAAAAGATAGATCGAAGAACTCACCGCAGATTGATGAAATGTCGGATATTCATCGGAATTATTGTCAATCATTTCAAGCCCAAAAAGGTGCATTCCAAAAGTTTTGCCGAAAAGTCCGATGGTTGTCGTCAGATAGATAAACATCACGATTGCACAGGTTGCAACAAATGCGAAAATTCCTGCGACAGAAAACCAACTTCCGCCCAAAAGGACAAATGGCGAAAGCAAAATCATTGTGCAAAGTGAACCGATGATCAAATCAAAAATGCCCGAATTGAATCTGAGCGTAAACGGTGCTAATTCATCCAATTCATTGGCTTCAACAGCGTTGCTTTTACTTATTTCTTTCGCTTCTTCAACTTTGGTTTCAGCAACTTTTTCTTTGATCGTTGGTTTAGGAAGTTTTTGTGAAACCGAACGATTCTCAAAACTTGAAGAAACTTTTGCAGGAATAAAATTTGGGTCTAGTTCGCTTGTGTCATACAAACTTTTTGACTTTGAAGTTTTATTTTTCGGAACAAGCGTCGGTTTGTTTGGAAAATTTACAGATGTCTTTAATTCGACGTTGTTTTCGGCAACCGGATTTTCATTTCTGGCAGCGATTTTGAATGGATAATCTTTAACTATCGGTTTTTCGACTTCGGGAATTTCTACGATTTCTTCCGGTTGTTCGGAAATATAATATCTTTGACGTGAAAGTTCTATGCGGTTTAAGGCACTGTTCAACTGTTTCATAGTTTCGTTATCCAGTTGTTTTTCTTCAAATATCTCTGCTTTAAGTGCATTTCCGCCACTGACAGGATATGTTGTTTCCAAAGTTGAAACTCCAATGCTTGAAACATTTTCGTGTTCGATGTTACCTGATGATTTTCCCAATCTTTGCTGAACAGCATTCTTCAGATGCAAACGCCAATCCGGTAATTCAGCGTTTCTATTTTGAAATTCAACAAGCGTCGGACTTGTTGATTGCGAATGTATCTCCGCCGTCGTAGTTCTTTTCGGCGTGTTCACTTCGGATTTTGCAGTTGTTATGACAGGCTTAGGAGATGGTTTTAATTGTATTTGCGTAGATGGTTTCAGCATTGAAGAAGTTCCTCTTTTATTATTAATTGTTCTCAAAGGGGTTTTAGTTTTTATCGGTTTTGGTTCCTTAATTGAGTTATAAATAGTGTTGCAACTTTGACAAACAAATATTTCAGTAAATTCATTGCTTTTGCATTTGTGGCAAAACATATTCATTTAATAAGTGAAATTTCAGATTTGTAAGTGGCGAGTAAAAGGGAAATCCACCGAATTGATAAAAACTGAGAAGATATTATCAGAAACTACTTTAACTAGTCAATAGTAAATTTATGTGAAACAAGAAATTAAGTAAAAATAGAAAGTAAAAAAGGATTCAAATCTTACATAGATCGAATCCTTTTTTACTTTTTACTTTTTACTTTTTACTTTCTTACCTTTCGTCGGTAACTCTAACTAACTTTGGATCTTCATTTATTTCATCTTCGGAATGATTTTGTCCAAATCCGTTTTTCTTGGAGACATCAATATAATCGTCTTCATATTCTTGATTGTCTGAAGAATAATGATGAGTAGATGAGTTTGGTTCAACCGAATTTGATAACAACATTTCAGGCGGCGGAATTTCTTCGGGTTTATAACCGGCAACTTCCGTTTGCAAAGGCAAATCATCTAACCATTTTTCCGTATGAATTTTATCAG
>JBGTHN010000226.1:0-4273 GCA_041746235.1 Pyrinomonadaceae bacterium
ACATTAAAAGAAAGAATAAGAATGCGAAGGTTGCAAATCGCCAACCGCTCCGAAAGCGTCCGAATTTGTTATAAAGAATTTCGTTTACAAAGCGAATGTATCTATCATTAAAGTTTTCATTCATTGCTTTCGGATTTTACATTATGCGTGCGGAAATCCCAATTCAATTTGCGAATTCTCTGGCGATCTCGGCGACTTCCGAAAATGATTTTGGATACATATCTGCGGGAAAACGTCCGAGTATATTTTTATCCTTGAATGTTTGTCCGCCCAACAGAATTTTAGTCTTTTGTTTTGAAGTTTTATCACAAAAATCTTTGTAGTCATGAGCCGTTCGCTCAATATTTTCCATAATTGTGGAGGATATACAGACAATTTGCGGCGAATGATGTTTAACCTCTGCGGCGAGCGAAAAAAGCGGTGTGTTTGCCCCAAAATTCATTACTTCCCAACCTTCGCTTTCAAATACAACCTGAGCAAGATATATCGGCAATGCGTGAAAATCGCCTTCAAACGCACAACAAATTACCAATTTATTACAACCCTCTTTTAACGGAATAACGCTTCTCAATTTGTGTATCGCAGACAAAATTGTGTGCGTAGCAAGATGCTCTTGAGCAACGGATAATTTCCCTTGATACCAGAGTTCACCGATATTTGTCATCGCCGAACAAACCAGTCCATCAAAAAGTTCAGTCAAACTCGTGTCATTAAGATAATCATTTATCAAACGGCTTGAAGTTTCTTGTTCACATCCGGCGATCAATGAATGAAAAAATGTGCATTCGGACAGAGTTTTGTCAGCCGGTCGGCGGGTTTTGGCTCTAATAACCGATTCGTCACCGTGTTCACGTTTTACACCAAGATTTTGCTCTTGTTGAAAACGGGCAATTTCGTCGGCACGAAAGCGTCTGTGTCCGCCGTTTGTTCTCTCGGAATTTATCAATCCGGCAATTTCCCAACGCTTGACAGTGGCATCGCTAACGCGACATAAACGGGCGACTTCTTTTGTTGTAAGTGATGTTGAATCCATAATTAAAACTCTAAAATATCTTACACGAAACGCACAAAACGCACAACTGATCTTGTTGAATGAATTAGAAATATTCCTAAATTAAACTTGAAGAAGAAGTTTGTAGATTTGCTCAGTTAAATCTCAGCCTTAAAGATTAATTGATAATTGAAAGACAAATCAACAATTGATTAATACTCACGTTGAATGCTAACAAGCATATTTTAGTTTGTTTGAGCAAATTAAAATGTCCGGTAACTTATTTGAACCTGTTTAATTATACAAATTATATGAAATAATTTAAAATTGAGTTGACATTCGTGTTCAAAGTAGATATTCTTAAAACGCTCAAACCGCTCATTTAGTTTTTTTATTTATACAGAACTAAACGATATTGATAACGAACAAGGGAAGGTAGAACAAGCGGGACAAGAGAATCATTATGTTTGAGGTAATGATTCTCTTTTTATGTTTTGTGTTTATGTAAAATGTTTATCAATGAGTTCTGCAATTGATCCTTTACTAATTTCTTCATATTTCTTTAGTTTTTCATCAAAGTTTGTGCTGACATAACCGCTCCGCTCGCCCCGTTCAATTACTTTTGTATTGATCCAATTCACCACAACATCATCATAATTATTATCAATATGTTGTTGCGGTGATTTTTCAAAAGAATAACGGTTTGTTGCAAAAAGAACTCTTATATCACTTGAATCTAAAATGACATTTAACATCGGTGTGTTTTGGCTAAGTTTATAATTAGTATTGACTACATCTATTTGTTGATCCGTTGTGAAGGTAAACACATCTGGTAATGATTTGTTGTTGAGTTTTTCAAATTTTTCGGTGAGTAAATTGCCAACGATAAAATCAATGTCACTTTCAAATTCTTTTGGCATATTGGATTTATATGTTGAATAAATTTCGGCATAATCAGATACTTCAGTTTGAAAACCCATTTTTGTCAGGATTTTAACGATAATTTTCATACGCAAAATATCTGTCGGATATGCTTCCCAATTGGATGCTTTTCTATTTTGTTTTTCAATGATAGATTTTTCGTCCACCAAAAAGTCAAGAAGTGTTCCGGCAAAAGCCGGACCGACAGCGAGGCATCCGTAAAAGTCACCGAAAATCTCTGCCATCCACGAATCCCACGCTTCTTTCCGCGAATTGTTAGCATTTGCATCGTTTAAGGCATTTTCAAATATTCTTTCCAAATCTTTGGTTAACTTAAAATCGTTTTGAACAATATGTCCGACTTCGTGACCGATAACCGATGCTTCCGGCAGATGATTTATTTGATCCCAAGGAATTCCGATGACAGAGATCGGAAGTCGGTCAATCTCATAGTCGCTTATCTTTGAACTAATATCTTCTTCGTCAACAAGTTCGATTTGAAACATACGCTTACGTGAAACTGCAAACGGACTCTTTCCACCATTAAAATAAACAAGGGGTGGTTCTTTAAGTTCCAATTTAGTTTCTTTTAGAATCGGTTCATAACAAGCCCATGCAAATTCGTCGGCGACCTTTAAATATTTGTGGAAAGATTCGTTTTTGCGTTGAATAAATTTATCGCGGAAATAATCCCAGATTCTGTGTTCGGACAAAATCAAATTTTCCGCATTTTTACAATTTTCCAGAAATTTTTCGGTTTCTATATCATCGTATTCTTTTAATTTAAATTTAATGCTTTCATTCCAGGTTTTAAGATGCGTTTGGATAGCACGAATTTGAGTGTTGTGTTTTTCAAACGGTTTATTCTCAATGCTTATATCGCACCATTCTGTAAACTCTTCTTCCAAAGCATTTAGTTTTTGCTTGAATTCGATTTTTTTTCTAGCGGCTACATCATCTATCGTCATTATTTTGCCTCCTTGGATAGAATCGTAAGATCGGGTTCATTTGTAAACAGAGCGAGTCCGGCGGTCGGGATTTGTTTTTCGAGCGAGTCCGGTGAATTTGAAAATTCTCGCAAATTTTTAACCACTTTACCAAAAGTTTCCGAACTTGCAAGTGAACTAACTAATGGATAATAAATATCATTTTGTATATCTTGTTGGAGAGATAATCCCATCGCAATGATTGCCGAAGCATTTCCAAGTTGAAATAATTCATTTGCAAAAACATTTCGATAAAGCATCTGATGTATGATTTCTGTCATTCCTCTTGGACAAACGGCATCAAGAATTATCAGTGGAGGAAGTTTCGTGTCAGGAAGTTCACTAATTGCATTTTTAAAAAACATTGGTGAAAGATTGGAAATATTTTTTTCAACTGAAGACATCGAAAATTTCTGCTGACTTATGTTTTGGTATTCGTCATTACCGAAAAAATCAAGATGAACTTCGCCCGAACTTGGAATCAAACGAAATGATGATTGAATATGGATTATATCCGGCTGAGTATCGTGTAGAACAGGCGTTAAAAAATTAATTTCCGAAGCCGAAAGTTTTTCGATCGAATAGCTATGGTCGAGGTAAGCCCAATCGAGAGATGAACCTGAATAATTTTGTGATCTAATTTCTGCCTCTCTTCCCGCATTTATGATCAAAACCTGTTTTTTCGTTTTTTGGGAACTTAGACTATCATTGATCTTAATTCTTAGATCATCATCAGAAACATTGTTTGGAAGTTTTAGCTTAACTTTTAAATTATGCAATGCAGATTGTGTTCTTAGTCCGAAAATTCCATCAACCGGCAGACTTGAGTCTTCAAGTCTTTGTAAAACTAATTGCAACCATTTTGTTTTATTTGAATTGCTTGTGATATTTGAACTTGAACGATAAAAGGAGTTGAATGAAGAAGCAATTGATTTATTTGCAAAATATGCTAATTCCCACGGAATTTTTGCAATATTTGAATTCATTGAATCCAATCTTAAGTCCGGCGGATGCTTTTTATTTATTTGATTTAGAGTTTTGGTCGCAAGATTATTTGAGAAAAGTATTTCACCCAACATTTGTTTTATTTTTGGAAAATAACTTGCTAACTCTTGTGAAAATTCATACAGATATTGTTCATTATTTATTTCTGCTGAAATAAAATTGTCGAAAGGACTTTTGATTTCGGCTTCGACTTGTCGGTCTAATTCTTCACCAAGATATGAACTTGAAAAAATCTGCTGTTCGATTGATCTCAAATTAATCGTAAGAGCATTTTCATTGACAGGTTTCTTTTTATCAACAACTGAATTGTGTTCATTCAAACGCTCAATAGATTTCTTCTGTCCAAGTTCTTTATAAATTCTCAGAGCCT
>JBGTHN010000227.1:0-2497 GCA_041746235.1 Pyrinomonadaceae bacterium
AAAGTATTATCCTTTGATATAAGTTTGACTTCGGGTTTAACAATTTCAGTCAAAAACAGAGCGTAAACATCTTTTTCATAACGATATTCCGTAACTATTCCGCTAACCTCGACCAAATTACCGATCTTTATATCTGAAGATTGTTCGGCTTTTCCCGTATAAACCAATATTCCTTCCGAAGTTTGCGGATTATTATCAACTTTGTCGTCGGGAGTTTGAATAAAAAATCCGGTTTTTCGGATAGCGGTAATAATCCCCTGAGTTTTGACGGCTTTACCGATTTTCGATGAACGAAAACTATCGCCCTGAATTTCGGCAATCGTGTCTAATGCTTGTGCGTTTAGACCGGAAACAAATAAAAATGTTAAGACAATTATGCTAAAGAATATGTTTTTCATAGACCAAATTAAATTTAAAATTTCAGATTTCAATTTTCAGATATCACGTTTTTTTTTTCAGATTTCAAACCCCGGATTTTGATATTTCTTACTTTGAAATTTGAAATCTGAAATCTGAAATCTGCCTTATTGTGTGTCGCGTCTTCTTTCAATAAGTTCTTGTGTGTTTTTCGGAACATTTGAAAAGAAATTGTGACCTGTTAGATACTCTACTGCGTTAACCGTTGTTCTGAAATTTCGCCACGGAGCAGCTTGATTGACGGGTGGTTGATTCGGAACAACTATCGCAATCGTCCGCGTTCCTTTATTTATCCGTTGTAAATCATTGTTGCCATTGTCTAAGATCAAAACCACTTTCCAAGTAACCTGCGGAATAACAATTCGACCTTGAGCAATTGTTCCTGCATTTCCGTGTCCGCCACTAAAGATGTAAATTTCCTTGCCTTGGTTTGCTAATGAACGCAGGTAATTTTCAAAATCATTCCATGGACCTTGGTTGTTCGCGGAAAGTTGAGGAACAAAATTAGTCATTAAAAATGTTGCTGAATTATCGGGAACTGATCGAGTTCTATCGCCCGAAGGACAAATATGACCGCGATCATAGCCCGAACCTGAATAATCATTATCCTGAACGTGATACCAAGCCGCCGGAAGTGCCGGATCGGGACGATAATCATCTTGTCTCGGTGCAGTTCCGATCCAACTACTATCAAGTCGCCAAGCAACCCAATTCGGCGTTGCATTCGCACGACTATATGAAAGCGAATATTGGGCTTTCGTCATTAAATAATTATTTTCGTTGACAATATTTGTAGTTGCATTTGATGGATTACCTAAAAGTAAAGGATTTTCGCCCGCCGGTGCCGCATCAATTGTTAAATTTATCGTTACATTAACGCTTCGTGCTTGAGTATCGCTCGCAATTGCTGTAACACTGGTCGGACCGCCGCCTGTGTTTGCGGGAATCGTTGCCGAATATGAAAAAACATTATCACTTGGCGTTACGTCGCCGTTTGTTCCATCATCAAAAAATTGTTGACTTGCAGAACCGCCGATATTTGTTAAATTCCCGACGACTCCAATTCCTGTGCTTGGTGGATTTGTCGCCGGAAAAACTGAAACTGTTAAAAGCGTTGAAGCGTTTGGAGCAACTGTGCTTGGACTTGCCGCACCGTTGGCGAGAAGTGTCGTTCCGCCGCCACCGCAAGCGTTAGCCGAGGAAGTTGAATTACGTGGAACAGATGGATTCAACATCGAAAAATCATTCGAGTTGTTATCCGTATCCTGACAGCCGTTAGTGGCACGAACTTGTCCTGCATTTGCCGCCGGAGCAGTTGTTGCGGCAGTTTCAACAAAAGCATTTGTTGCCCCACCGTAGCCAACAGAGTCAATTATTACGCCTGTGTTCAGATCACCGAAACGAATAGCAAGTCCGCCGCTCGTTCCCGATAAAGCACACGAACAGGTAGTCGGATTATACGTAAGATCTCCCGGCGTTGCACCGTCATAACTAACCGAAGTTATCAAATAATAACCTCCCGGAGGAACAATCGTGCTGGTTGTCCAATTGGCAAAATTTACGTCATTTGTTCCACTTGAGGAACGATAAACTACTCGATAACCGTTCAGATCAACCGGATTGGAACTCGTGTTATGTATTTCGATAAACTCGTCGTTCGCCGGTGTTCCTCCACCGCCAGCAGTCTGGAATTGACTGAGAACCAAATGTGGCGAAACCAATTTTTCGTTTGCATTTGGTTTTGAATCATTTTCCGCAGTTGTTCTATACGAAACCACAAAACACGCCGAAACTATAAAAAAACTCACTAACACTGCGTAGAAACGCTTCATTTAATATTATTTCCTTTGTTTATATTTTGTAAATTAAATAAAAGGGGAGATTATTTTTACCACATTTTACTGAAATTGGACATTACAAAAGCCTTAATTCTCTAAAAAATCTAAGGCACAAAAATATTCGGTATGGGCGTATCCGTATTTATTCCAAATTGTTTTGCAACAAAATTTCCGTTAGAACTTTGCAAATAATACCAAACACCGTTGCTTTGACGATAAAGAGCGATGTCGCGTTTGCCGTC
>JBGTHN010000228.1:0-6231 GCA_041746235.1 Pyrinomonadaceae bacterium
TTTTTTATTTAACCGCAAAAGGGATAATAAATTTTGTATCGTTAAAGACAATAATCATTTGTTGAATACCACTAACTTTCTCAAAAAATATATTTCCGCCAACGGTTTGGTTATAAAATATCGTATTTCTTTTAAACGCAGATTCTAAAACAGCCTCTCCAATTGAGCGTGATTGTTCGTTTCTTTCACGAATAATTTCAGCCGACCGTTGTTGGGCGGAAGTATCAGATGTGGTGGTAGTTGCTGTGCCTGAAACAACAGCGACATTCCCTTGATCGTCCGAAACGGTGCCAACAACATTAGTTTCGGTTGTATTTGTCGCTAAACCACCTGCCATTCCCGTTAAAAAGTTTTTGAAAAAATTATTACCTTTCATTTTTTTAGCGGCTTTCTCAGGATCAATCTTTTTAACTTCAACAGTTTTTTGTGCATCAAAATCTTCGATATTTTTCCAATTATACAAAGCAATATTACTCGAACTTATTTCAAGCGATTCTTTCTTTTTGTTGTGAAAAAGAAACGATGCAACGGTTAATTTGTCGTTTTTAATTAAAGTAACGGCAAAATCCACTTCTTCGTCTTCATACAAACGAACAGGAACGCCTTCGAGATAAACAATCTTACACTCGGCACATTTTTCTGTATCAAATACGACTTTTTTTAATTGAGAAAATGAATAAGACGGCATTAAACATATAATGAATAAGAGTAGGAAAAAGTGTTTCATAATGAAAGGACTTTAGCATTTAAATATCGAAATTGTAAAGAGATTTCATTTCACACAAATTACAGCGATTAGTAAAAAGTCTGCTTAAATCGGAGGATTGAATATTCCGTGTCGCAGAAAGAATATTCCGTGAGGAATATTCAATATTCCACCCCGCAGAGAGGATATTCCGTGCCGCAGAACGAATATTCCGTGCGGAATATTCAATATTCCGTCCGGTAGAATGAATATTCCGTGCGGAATATTCAATATTCGTCCCGCAGATTCAATATTCCGTCCCGCTGAGAGAATATTCCGTGCGGAATATTCAATATTCCAGAGTGACAGACAATTTTTTCGCTGTGGCAAAATTACTTAATTTTTGCACAACATTGGAAAAACCGTCGTCGGGAAAGATCAACCGCCGACGTGAACATTTGGTCTTTTCTTCTGATCGGGTTCTGCTTGACGCAAAATTTCGTGTGTAACAGGTGCGGTGTCGCCTTCACCGAAAAGCAAAAACTTTCCTAGATAAAGTAAAGGATTTCCTTCGCTCCAACCAAAATAGACGTGCGGAATTTTGCCTGTTTCATCTCTCAAATGGATTAACAACGCCGCGATTGCATTCGGCACAGCCGGAGATTCGGTTCTGAGAATTTTATAACCGCCAATTTCAACACCTCGGATCATAAGTTTACCGCGAAATTCCGAAGCATCGCCGAGATCAATTTCATAAAAAACCACCGGATCAAGTGTCGGAATATGATTATCCGTTCGTTTTTCTCTTTCCTTGAAACGATATTCTTCAACATCACCCGTATCACGACGGTTTGTAACAATTCTGATCTCTCCGTGCGATAATTCTTGGATCATTTCCTTGGCACTTTCATCAAATTCAATTTCATCAATTCTAAGTTCCGTTGACCTTAGCGACCGTGAAATGACTGAGGAAATAACGATGGCAATTACAAAAAAGATCGCAATTTGAAGTCCTTCGGGTTGCCAGATAATAGTAACCAACGTGGTGTATATAAAGACCAAAGTTATCAATAAAAATGCGATCCATTTTTTCTCACCTTTTCGCCAAGCGGAAATTGTTACGGCAACTGCTGCCGATGCCATCAAGGTCAAAACTCCTGTCGCATATGCTCCGCCTTGAGCCTCGATGTTGGCTTCAAACAACATCGTTACGAGAAATGAAATTGCTGTAAAAACTATTACTAATGGTCGTGTTGCTCTCGCCCAATACGGAGCCATTCCATAACGCGGCAAGTATCTTGGAACAATATTTAACAAGCCAGCCATTGCACTTGCACCTGCAAACCAAAGTATAGAAATCGTGCTGATGTCATAAAATGTTCCGAAAATGTCGCCCAAATATGTGTGAGCCAAATATGACAAAGCTCTTCCGCTTGCCTCTCCGCCTTCCTGAAAGGCTTCCGGCGGAATCAACATTGAAGTAACCGTGCTACTGCCAACGAGCATAACGCTCATTATCAAAGCCGCTCCGGTAAGTAATTTTTTTCCGTTTGCGATACGACCTTCGAGATAATTTTCGGCTTGCGGAGTAAGTGTGGTTTCTCCTAACTTTGAGATGTGGATAGATTCCTCATCTTCTTTGGAAAGTTGATTGTCACTTTTTACCAATGGCATCACGACTACGCCGGTTTCAAATCCTGACAAACCAAGTGCAAGTTTTGGAAAAAGAATTAGAGATGCGATGACCATCGCTACCACACTTCCATTTACGTCCGGATGCCGCCAAATTAATTGTGTCCAGTTTTGAAAAACTTCCGGTTGGACAATAAAAATCTGATGAAGTCCGTATCCAATGACAACAACATTTAATGAAAGAAAAACAATTACGATGACAACCGCAATACCAATCGCTTCGTTAAAACCTTTTAAGAAAACCAAACCTAAAAAACCGATCAAAATCAGCGTAACGATAACCTGATGATTAAGAAATTGCAGATTATGTTCAACAAACGGATTTTCAATTATGTGAGCAGTTGCATCTGCGGCTGAAAGCGTAATTGTGATAATAAAACTCGTTGCGACAAATCCGAGTAAAACCAAAACAAATAGTTTCCCTTTCCACCTTGAAAGCAGATTCTCAAGCATAGAAATCGAACCGTCTCCGTGTGGACTTTCTTCGGCAACTCTACGATACATCGGCAATGCACCAAATAGCGTCAGTAAGACCAAAACTAAAGTTGCAAATGGCGACAATGCACCGGCGGCAACAAAAGCGATTCCGGGTTGATACCCAAGTGTTGAGAAATAATCAACTCCTGTAAGACACATAACTTTCCACCAAGGATGTTTTTCATCGTGTTTTGTTTGAGTTGCTTCAGTTTCCAGAACGCCTTTCAGCATCCATTCTCTTAATCTGCTTTTTGTTTTCATTGCATTAAAAATACAAATGACCGTCAGATATATATATACCTGCGGTCAAAATCAGAGTTTCAAACGAGCTAATTTTCTGAATCTATTCAGTTTTGAAAAGAGTAAAAAAGTAACAGAAACATCTTACTCAACTTTGACAGAAAATCAACTGCTTTATATTTTTGGAAAAATGAAAATTTGTTGGATTTAAAAATTTAATGGGCGACGTCTCCCACACCGTCGCCCGTTGGTCACAAGTCCTCACCCCTCGTGACCGAATGTTCACCGGGGAGGTGAACGTAATTATTCTGTCATAATTTTATTTGAATTGCAATCTATTTTTCACAATTCAAATAATTGTTTTCGAGCGTTAGAAAACTTTAATATCCCACGGATTTGTTGTGTTTTCAACACTTACGCCACCGACGAGATATTCATAATTACCGTCGTGGGACTTTATGAAAAAACTATATTCTCCAACCGGAGTCAATTCATCTATTTCAACTTCAAAACTTATTACAGAGATATTTTCAGAGTAATTATGTTTAATCAAGCTTTTTGAATTTACTTTGAAATTGGTTGAATGAAATCCTATTTTTACATTATTCGGCGAAAGGTTTTTTCCGCCAACATAAATTATGTAGGATTTTCCGGCATTGACAGGCACAGTCAAACTGGAAAGTTGTCCGTTGAATCCGACATAGCTTGCTTCAAAATTCTTTGGTTCCAATCTGATCTCTTTATTGAGTTTTTTTATGCCACCTTCCCTCAAATCAATTTCGCCTAACGAGATAGTTGAATAAGATGAAGACTCACTTTGAGCATAAATTCGATAGACTGAATTCGGAAGACCATCTAACACGAAATTACCATTTGCATCAGTAGATATTCCGGCGATAACTTTTCCTGTTTGCGAATCCTCCACCCAAATTTCAAGCTGTTTGCTAATGCTCGGGTTTGTAATCGTTAATTTTCCTTCAATTTTACCGCAACACAAATCGGGTTGACGACTTCCATATAATGAAACTGCTCCTGCCTTATCATCTTCGGAAAGCGTCCGTGAACTGAACCCCGGTAAATTATATATTCCGTTTTTTCCTTGATGGCTGTGCATTGTTGAGCCGATAATTTGTGAATGCCCCAAGCCCAGAAGATGACCGATCTCGTGTGTTAAAGTTGCTTCTAAATCAAATGTTCCAAAAGTGCCGTCAGTAGTAAATAAGAGAATTGGATTTAGAACAATATCCGCTTCCTTAATTTCTCCTTTTGTGTTGAAAAACAATCTGGTCATCGCCGAAGATTCTTCGATTTTCTCATCAAACAACAATAAGTTTTCCGAGGTCGGTGCAATTGTGATCAAAGAAACGCCATCGCCGGAGCTACTTTTATCACTAACACTTTCTTTATCTGAAAAATTATAAGTGAATTCAATATCAGCAACTTCTTCCCAATGTTCGAGGCTTTTTTTAATTGTCTCTAACACATTACTTTTTGCTTTAATATTGATTGATTTGTCTAAAAGTGAGTTGGAAATTGTAATTGGAATTTTTTTATTACTCCAACGCAAAGGGATGTTTTTGTCTTTATTGGTATATTGAGGCGTATAAGATAATGCTGACGATATAAATATCATCAGCACAAATAAACTTTTTAAAATTAATCTTAACTTGGACATCAAAAACTCAACTCGACATAAAAGTTACTCTTCTTTCACCGCAAATTCTTCAAGACTTTCCCTACCGACATTTTCTAGATCGGAAAACCCGACAATTACCAACAAAAAAACAAGTCCTAATGTCGCTAAAACATATAAGAGTGCTATTTGTTCAAAATAAATCAAAATGCCTATTACCAAACTAACTAAGAAACACCACAAAAGGGCTGTCGTGCGGCGACTCATTGTTTTTCCTATATTTGCCATTTTTTTAATAATTCCTCAACTTTTTTCTTTAATAAAAAATAATTTAATATATCTAACCAAAACTTAATCAATAATTCTAATTGGCAAATCAGAATTTTGCTTCTCTTGTATATCTTCAAACCTTATTATTGGTGGATATTTGGTTTCATCTCGATTTTTTTCAGCAACATCAACTATATCATAAGCCTTCAAAATCACGTCATCTGATTTTTTTGCTTCAATATCATCCAGATTTATTTTCATAAGTTTTGTCTGTCCATTTTCACGTCGAAAGATAGTTATGTTTTGTTGATTCGCTTGTTTTGTCAATCCACCCGCTGAAGCAATTGCTCTGGAAACTGTTATTTCTTCTCGAACAGTGATTTTTGTCGGATTTGCTACTCCGCCAATAACATAAATTGGTTCAGCATTTAAAACCGTTATTACATCGCCATATAAAATCTGTGGATTTGCTTCCAATTTTCCGCTTAATAAATCAGAAACTTTGATGTTGATAAATTTAGAACTGTTGTCTGGGCGAACATTTACAATGTCTTTGTCATCGCCAATTTTACTTTCGTCTAAAATGGTTTCTCTTGTAAGTTTTTCAAAACAACTCGTCTCAAACTGTCTTAATATCTGTATATCGCCATTGGCTTTTTCAGTAAAACCACCTGATAAAATGATTAACTCATTTAAGTGTATTTTACGTTTTAAGTTAAATCTTTGGGGCTTTTTTACTGCCCCATAAAGCGTCGTCAGCGGGCGATTGGAACGATCTAGGATTGAAACGATAATTTTTGGATCATTTAGAATTTTCCCGTATGAATTTTTAATATCTTCCGCTATTTGAGTTTCTGACTGACAAAGTCCGTAAATTGAATCATCTGTAAATTCAATTCCGTCAAGAAATCCTTCCGGTGTGATCGTTCCACGCCAATCATATTCTGTGCTACCCAATACATCAACATCAATTAAATCTCCAAAATGAATTAATTGATCTGTGTCTATAATGTTGTTTTCTACAGGTTTTTCCTTTGAAGTGTTTTGTTGGTTTTTTGCTTTATCCTCAAACTGAGTTTTTTCTATCTGAGCCAATACTTTTGCGGTTATGGAAAAAACCAACATTAGTAATAATGCAAATAAATAATGTTTAAATTTCACCATCGCTCAAATAATCTCAAATTATTTATTATTAAATTTGATTTTAACTTTTTTCTTTACCCGCTGCTTTTTA
>JBGTHN010000229.1:0-3527 GCA_041746235.1 Pyrinomonadaceae bacterium
CTGATAAAACTGATAAACCGAAACGCACGATCTTCCGTGCAAACAAAGAGCAGATAATGCAAGTTCAAACGATGCTCAAAGAAAAAGGTTTATATAACGGCGAAGCAAGCGGAAAATTAAATCCCGAAACACGTGCGGCAATTCGTGAATGGCAAAGTCAAAACAACATAAATAAAACGGGAACGCTGAATAAAGAAACTCTTGAGGCAATGAAAATAGAATTGACCGATAAACAAAAAGAGATGTAATCGGGAAATTAAAAAATATAAACCAATTTGGCTTTAAGCTATCTTAAAGTTGGAGTGTGGGCAAATTCGTCCACACTTTTTTTTCTGATAAATTTGGTTCGATAGGTTTTCGCTTGAACAATTCATCTTTTTTTTGTAATAATGTAAAACTTCGTTTGATGTTATTTACATAAGCGATTTTGTGGCGGCTATAGTTCAGTTGGTTAGAACGCCTGATTGTGGTTCAGGAGGTGGTCGGTTCGATCCCGACTAGCCGCCCCATTTATTTTCCTAC
This sequence comes from Pyrinomonadaceae bacterium, assembly GCA_041746235.1. Lineage (GTDB taxonomy): Bacteria > Acidobacteriota > Blastocatellia > Pyrinomonadales > Pyrinomonadaceae > Aridibacter. The sequence continues at coordinate 523 of JBGTHN010000229.1, forward strand.
AAAAAAATATCTTGCTAACTCTTTATCAAAAGTTATATCCTTGAACAAGCTAGCTTATTTTCTACAATTAACACTTTTATTGTATTTTTTCGCCCTCTAAATGCACTGTTTATATAGATAGAGAAAATTCTCTTTCTTTAAGTTGGAGTTTTCGCATAATGAAATTTTTTAAGTTCACATTCTGTTTCGCTTTGCTTGTAATATTTTTGACACAAGTATTACACGCCCAAAAACCGACGGAAAATTTTGTTAAAGACGAATTACTCGTGAAATTTAAAGACGGTACAAGCAATGAATCGGCAGTTAAAATTAACCGTCAAGGCAATTCGCATTTACTTGAAACATTTGCCGATCTAGGATGGCAAAGAATAAAACTTCCCGAAAATTTGAGCGTTGAAAAAGCAATTTCTTTTTACAAAACTTTTGCGGAAGTCGAAACGGTTCAACCAAATTTTTATTACAAACTTGCCGTAACTCCAAATGATACACGCTATTCGGAACTCTGGGGAATGGAAAAAATTTCCGCACCGACAGCTTGGAATTCGGCTACCGGAAATTCAAATACAATAGTTGCCGTAATTGATACAGGCATAAAATATACACACGAAGACCTTGCCGCAAATATGTGGACGAATTCGGGCGAAATTCCAAATAATAGCATTGATGATGACAATAATGGATTTGTTGATGATGTATATGGATATGATTTTCGTTTTAATGATTCCGATCCGATGGATGAACACGGGCATGGAACGCACGTTTCGGGAACGATTGGAGCAGTTGGAAATAATTCGCTCGGTGTGGCAGGCGTAAATTGGAATGTGCGTTTAATGGCGATAAAAATTTATAGTTCGACCGGAACAGATACAACTTCGGCGATGCTTATTAATGCTTATAATTACGTGCGTTTGATGAAAGAACGCGGAGAAAATATAAGAGTTACGAACAACAGTTATTCGGGTTGTGAGGAAGCCTGCGGATACGATCAAGCAACGAAAGACGCACTTGATGCTATGGGCAATGCGGGAATTTTGAATGTGTTTGCGGCGGGAAATCAAAATCGAGATGTTGATACAAACCCCGCTTTTCCGGGAAGTTATACAAGTCCGAGTGTTTTAAGTGTTGCATCTTCAACTTCAACAGATGTCCGTTCTGGATTTTCAAATTTTGGAATCACAAGCGTAGATTTAGCTGCACCGGGTTCGGGAATTTTAAGTACGACAATTTCAGCGGCAAATTATGGAAATAGCAGCGGAACTTCGATGGCTTCTCCGCACGTTGCCGGAGCGGTGGCTTTGCTTTCCTCGCATAATCCGAAACTTTCCAATGCTTCTTTGAAGGCAACTTTGATGAATTCGGTTGATGTGCTTGCAAATTGGAACGGAGTTATTAAAACAGGCGGACGTTTGAATGTTTCTAATGCTTTGCAAAATCAGACGGTTTGCAATTTTAATCTTTCGCAAAATTCCCTCCAAGCTCGCACTAAAGGTGGTGTTTACACTGTTGATATAACCGCCGCAACAAATTGTGATTATTCTGTTAAAAGCAATGCTCGTTGGATTTATATTATAGATTCAGCGGATGCTTACAGCGGGAACAAGACAATAACATTTCGCGTTACGGTTAATCCAAAGATTTCTCGAACGGGAACAATTACGATTGCAGGACAAACATTTGTCGTTACGCAATCTAGAAATTAGATTTTTGAATGATCTAATCTATGAATATTCTTACGAATTTCATAGAATTTAGTAAATATTTCAAGCTATTCCAACTTTTATTAAGTTGATTGCGTCTAAAGTTTGAAATTAAGTAATCAAAAAAATGTTTTAATCTTTGATACCAATTGATTTTAAACAAGAATGTTTCTTGCAAAATATGTTAAAAAAAGAGTATATTTTATATTCTTAATATTTAAGCAAATTTTGCACAAACTTCATATAAAATAAGATTTAAAGAAAAGGAAAATAGAATGAAAAAGTTTTTGACCAAAGGTAGTAAATTTAGTGTTGCATTGGCTTGTGTTTTACTTTTAACAATGTCAGCGTTTTCCCAAATAAAATTGCGTGATGCTCTTGATTATGACGGCGACGATAAAGCCGATCTTGTTGTTTTCCGCCCTGAAAATAATGTTTGGTATGTATTCCAAAGCGGCGGTGGATTTATATTTCAACAATTCGGCTTATCAAATTCCGACTATATGACTCCGGGCGACTATGACGCTGATGGAAAAGGCGATATTGCCGTTTGGCGTGATACCGATGGTGTCTGGTATAGAATAGATAGTTCAACCAACACATTTAGTGCTGTTCAGTTTGGAATTACAGGTGATGAACCAATTGCCAGAGATTTCGATGGCGATGGTAAAACCGACCAAGCAGTTGTCAGACGCACTGGTGGAAATATGATCTGGTATTCGTTAAATAGTCAAAACGGAGGCTTTTCCGCCACTCAATTTGGCTTGTCAACTGATTTCACTGCACCGGGTGATTACGACGGCGATGGTAAATTTGACCTTGCTGTTCAACGTCCGGGATCAACGCCTACAAGTCAATCAATATTCTATGTTTTAAAAAGTAGCGACTTTGGAGTACTTTTCGTTCCGTGGGGATTAAGTAATGATTTAGTCGTTCCGGGTGATTACGATGGGGACAATAAAACCGATTTCGCTGTTGTCCGTGAAGGTGCTACTCCGTCAGATGGACTCGTTTGGTTTATTTTGCAAAGTCTTGACAACAGTACGCAAATCCGCAGTTTTGGTATCACCGGCTCGGACTTAAATGCACAAAACGATTATGATGGCGATGGTAAAACCGACATAGCGGTTTGGCGTGATACTGACAGTGTTTTTTATATCTTGAAAAGCAGCACTTTGACTTTAAGTGGTGCTCAATGGGGTCAAGCAACTGACTTCCCTGTTGCCAGTTACGATACACACTAATTTTTATGAATAGGTCATACGAAAAGGTTGGAGACTTTGAGAAGATAGTCTCCAACCTTTTTCT
>JBGTHN010000230.1:0-8381 GCA_041746235.1 Pyrinomonadaceae bacterium
TATATCTTTGCCTTCGCCTTTTTCTAAACTGTAAATTTTGACTACGCCGATATTACCGTTTTTTACTTCAGAAGATGCTTTCGGAACTTCATAACTTCCGCGTGTAACTTCGATCGTTTCTGGTTTTGCTCCTGCTCGCAAAACTCTCAATTTTACTTTTGAACCTGACGCACCTCGCACAAGTTGTTTGGCATCATACAATGAAATATCGCGTGTAGCTTTTGTGTCAATATATTCAATAACATCTCCGGCAAGCAAACCGGCTTTGTCGGCGGGCGAACCTTTTACTACTGAAATAATGTATAAATACGCTGAAAACTGAGAAAATTCAGCACCGATTCCCGATTTACTATCAGCATTTTTTGCAGACTGAAATTCTTTGACCTGATCTGCCGTTAAATAAGACGAATATGGATCTAACCCTTCAGCTAATCCGCGTAATGCACCAGCTCGGACTTTTTCAAGATTTGGTTCATCAACATAATCATTTTGGATGTGTTGAAGTACGCTTCCAAAAATACGAATTTGAGCTCCGGGATTATTTATCGGTTGTTGAGCATTACTGCTAAACCAATTATTAGTTACCATCAAACCTGCAAAAGCAAAGAATGCGATGGCGGCTGATAAAAAAGCGATTGCGAATTTTCCGCGAAATTTCATTAATAAAACCTCTTTAATTAAATTTATTTATAATAAGGAACAAACTGTTATACAAATTTTCCTTATTATCTATTATCATAAATGAACGTGCAACATAAAAATACGACTAATGAACACGATTTTACAGATATTTCCGACGCTCCGAAACAGGGCAGATTATTGGCACTTGACCTCGGCACAAAAAAAGTCGGAATTGCCGTCAGCGATGAACTACAATTTACCATTCGCTACGTTTGTATCCTCAAACGCACTAGCTGGAAAAATTTTCTCAAAGAAGTCATCACTTATGTTGAAAAATATGATGCCAAAGCCCTGGTTGTAGGTTTGCCATACAATTTCGACGGAACAGAAAGTGAGATGTCCGAAGAAGCCCGCAGGTTAGCTCGAAACTTTTCACTTTCAATAAATATTCCCGTCTATCTCCAAGACGAAAGAGTTTCTACGTATGAAGCACGCGGAAGGTTATGGAAATTAGGCTTAAATGAAAAAAAAATGAAAGAAAGATTAGATAGCGAAGCCGCAGCAATAATTTTGGAAGATTTTATTGAAAGGTTGCGGAATTTATAGCTATTGCTTAGTTAATGCTTTTTTATTTATTCGTGCTTAAACCAAATTCTCCGGCAAAACGAATGCTCCAATATGCGGTTTATCTGTATTGAGCGTAGTTTTCAAAGCAAGTTCCAAACAATTACGCAGATTTTCAGGGATGACTATCGCATCAACAAAACCTCTCGCCGCCGCATATTTTGTGTCTAATTCCTTTTCATAAGTTTGGCGAACTGATTCCATTTCCGCAAGCATATCTTCATTTGGTTCTTTGCCTTCTTTTTTCATACGATCAAGCATTGTTCCAAAAATCGCTTGCACCGCCGAATCTCCTTCCATAACTCCCATTCGTCCGGTTGGAAGCGAAAAAATAAAATCGGGATCAAAACCTTGTCCAGCCATCGCATAATATCCGGCACCGGAAGCGTGATTTATTGTCAAAACGAGTTTCGGAACTGTCGCCGTTGCCATCGCTTCGACAAATCTTGCACCTGCACGAATTATTCCCGAATGTTCTGCATCTGCTCCGACCATAAAGCCCGAAACATCTTGCACAAACAAGATCGGCGTTGAATGACGGTTACAATTTTCGATAAAATATGCGGTTTTTTCTGCTGATTCGGTGTAAACGATCCCACCAAATTTCGGTGGCTTATCTTTTCTTGTAACCATTCCGCGATGATTGGCAATAATTCCAACCTGAATTCCCGAAATTCTTGCCGTTCCGCAGATCATTTCTTTGGCATAATCAGCTTGAAATTCATCCAATTTGCCATCATCAACAATGCAATTCAAAACTTCCCGCATATCGTAAGGTTGACGATGATCTTCAGGTAAAATCTCATAAAGTTTATCCGCATTATTTTTCGGCTCTTTCGGTTCTGTTATCGAAACTTTTGATTCGTGCGGTTTTGGCAATTCGGTAATTAATTCACGAATTTTATCAATACATTCTTTTTCAGTTGCGGTTCGATAATGTGCAACACCGGAAACCGCGTTATGGGTCATCGCACCGCCGAGTGTTTCATTATCAATCGTTTGTCCGGTCGCACCTTTTACAAGATTCGCTCCGCCTAGTCCCATAAACGAAGTGCCTTCGACCATCAAGATAACATCAGACAACGCCGGTAAATATGCTCCGCCCGCAACGCACATTCCCATCACGGCGGAAATTTGCGGAACTTTTAAATAACGACGCATTATCGAATTGTAATAAAAGATTCTCGCCGCTCCATATTGTCCCGGAAATACGCCTCCTTGATATGGCAAATTCACGCCTGCCGAATCAACTAAATAAATGATCGGAACGTGGCAACGCATCGCAATTTCTTGAGCCCGTAAAATTTTCTTGATCGTTTCAGGATACCATGCACCTGCTTTGATCGTTGCATCATTGGCGATAACAACACATTCTCTCCCGTTCACTTTGCCAATCGAAGTTACAACCGCCGCCGCCGGAGCTTTGCCGTCGTATTCATCATAAGCGACGAGTAAACCGATCTCTTGATTAAATGAATCTTTATCAAATAACAATTCGATCCTTTCGCGTGCAGTCAATTTCCCTTTTTGATGAATTCTTTCGATTTTCTCGACACCGCCACCGAGTTCTAATCTTTCTACCAAACGCTTAAATTCTTCACTTAAAACACGTAACCTGTTTTCCTGATTTTCGCTCATAGAATATTTTGACCAATTATGTTTAAAGAAATAATACTAACTTTTGAAATGTATTACCGTAATAATACTAAATACTTTCAAATATTAAAAAAGACGGGCAAAAGATTACCCGTCCGAAACAATTAAATTTCAAAATACATCACTAACGTAACTTTCTATCAGGTTCATTCTTTAAATTGCTCTGTTCATCCGCATAAAAGACAAAATCTTTTTTATCATCAACCAATTGAAATGCCTTCGTTCCACTTGTAAATGTGTAACTTTTGTGACCGATCGTGATGATATAAAGTCCGCCAACTTCCAAACCATCGAAGTTAAAATAACCGAAATGATTAGTTGTCGTAACTTTGTTTACCTGATTATATAGATTCAAAATACTAACACTTGCTCTTGAAATCCCGCGTCCATCATTAGACAAAACCCTTCCACCAGCCGACAAAGTTGCCGCAGTCGGGAAATAACAACCAACTTCAATATCATCAATTCCAACCCATTCATCAGTTCCCACCGCATTTGTTGTCATAATGCGTAATTCAACCTGTAATTGACCAACTACAGTATGCGGTAAATTGGCAAGAATCGGCGTAACTTTTGTTGCTGTATTCGGATTTGTCGCATCCGCCACATAACCCGACGGAACATTGATAAAATTACCTGTTGTTCCAATTCTGTAATGCAAAGCAACTTGTTGAATCGCATCATTTGCCGATCCGTCAATATCTCGGACATTGTAAGAAATACTGATAGATTTACTTGCCGGACAAGGCGTTGTATTCAAATAGATCATCAAATGTGGTGCATCCGCAGTTGTCGAACCTTTAATTGCAACTGTCGGATTTGTAATTTCAAATTCCGTTACTCCGCCCGTCGCAAATGTATTTGGATTTGTTTGGTTAGCATTGACATCAAGTGGCGTAGATTGACCATCAATCAATACTGTTTGCGGATTAACTCCCGTTGTAGTTACCAGATCATCGCCGCGAAAACCCTGAATTGAGAGCAAGCCGGACCAATTATCATCAACTGTGATCAGGCTTGTATCATTCCAATTTTGAATCAAAGGCGAACCACCAAATAATTCAAAATAATACATATTTGCAGAAACTTTTTCCTCAAATACAGAAGCTGTTGTAATCAAACCAAATAAAACAAAGAGTATTGTTAATAATTTTATTTTTTTCATATTTCTCCCCCAACAAATACACGAAGTATTTTTGAGTTTATTTAAAATTCATAGATACATTTACCTTTATGCAAAGTGTAAATGCCTAAATCAAGATAAATTCCAATTTTTACAGATTAATATCTTCAAAGAATTTACCTTTAAATTTTGGGGTTGAAACTAATTTATCATAAAAAATACTTCGATTAAACCTTTTAATGATTTTAATTGGTTGATTTATCAAGGGTTTTATTTAATGAAAACATTCTTGAGGCTTGAATCGCTGATATTTGGATTACTGATGCTGGAAATGCGAATTCTTGCACGTTTTGTTGGTCTGCCGTAGATATTTATCACCTCTGAACCGTCGTTTGCAGTATTGGAAACCAATGTTTCCCAATTTGTTCCATCGTTGCGGGAAAGTTCAATTTTCACATTGCCGCTAAGATTATCAGACGACCAATTGACTGTTTTTGATAAATTTCTTGGTATTGAATCACCGCCGTTATAATTGTTCATTTTCAAACTCGTTCCTGAATAGCGATAATTTGAGATTACATCTGCGGTTAAATTTATTGAACGTGCATTATCTCTTTGATTATCAATTCCGGTAACTGCGTTACTAAAAATAACTTCCGGAGTAGAAAAATAAGGACGACGAGTGCAGCCGGAACCGCATGGGTCAGAATATGACATTACGGTGCGATAATTCCCGTTAACATAATGACCAAAACCAAATGGATAAGTTGGATTACTTCCATTTTCGGGGTTGTGTTGACTGCCCATATTATGTCCAAGTTCGTGTGCAAAACTTAAATTTCCTACGGCACAACTGCGAGCCGTAACCGTATAACCACTGTTCGGATTTCCGCTTGTCGTGTTACTTCCCATCAAATATCCGACTCCACAAGCACCGGAAATCTCACCGAGCATCGCCACCAAATCTGCTTTGTGTGTGTCGCGTAAAGCCTGAATTTCAGCATTTCCCCTTAAATTTGCTAAATCTGTGCTGGCACTTGTTGTTTCGGTATAGAGATATTCTTGTGTATGAACAAGCCGAACACGTTGACGAATTTTGCTGTTGAAATAAGCCGTATTTGTCGCGTCAATCGCCTGTTGTGCGTGAGTTTGTGCTTGAACATCGCCACCCAAAATATTTTTGGTAGCAGTTGTATAAACAACTAAAACATCAATTCTATCGCCCGAATCGCTGACCGTTCCAATGTTTTCTTTTGCCGAGTTTTTTTCTTCAACACCTTTTATTCCGCCAACACATTCTGGAAAAAGACTTTGGTCTAATTCAACCAAAATCTGTTTATCGCCTTTGGCAATAATTTCATAAACGGCTTTTGGCGAATAAATTAATCCCGTCAAATAACCTTTATTAAACGTCAAAACAACATCGCCGTTAAATTCCTTTTCGATAATTTTCCCACGCCAGGTAAAATTATCCAGACTGCGAACCTCAAAACCTTCGGATTTGTTTTGAATTGCTTGATAAGTTCTATTATCAAACAGCGGAAGATTTACTGTTTCCAAATTCTGTGCTGAGAAACTTTCTGTATTAATACTAATTTCACTCTCACGAACCGAAGCAGGCGAGTTTTTTTCGGTATCAGGCTTCGCTTTCGGCGTTTCATTCAATGTAAAAAGCAAAACACGATTTTGACCGCTTACATTTGTAGTCCAATTCCAAAAGCCAATAGTAATTGCAATAAAACCAATAGTTAAAAATACAACTGAAAATCTAAACAAATTATCTCGCATTTTGCCTCCAAAAATTATTATTTCTATTTTTTACCCTTTAAGATCATCGTTGGCACCATTCCGCCACCGGATGAAACATTTGCAAGTTCTGTCAACGAAAGTCTTGTAAACGCCGAACCGACTTTTCCGTTAAAAATGAGTGGATCAAGATCAACCATTTGGACTGACATAACAATTGTTCCGTCATCGGCGATATAGGGAAAAGTTTCGCGTGCAGTTTTGACACGTTCTTGCACCAAATAATCGCCAACTTTTAGAGCGTGTTCAATTGCATCTTCCCATTCTTTCTGATCCGTGATCCAACCGATATAAATTCCGTGTCCGCCGTAATCATCATTCGGTTTCAAAACTAATTTATTTGAATTCAGACGCGTCCATTCAACAAGATCAATTTCTTCGCCGTAAAATTCTGTTTGTTCGTTACGGAAATTCCTTGTCCAAGGGATATGTTTTCTGATTGCTTCCAATTCTTCTTCGTTAAACAAATACGCGTATTTTTCATTTGTCTGAACTGCGAACATAGCTTTCTTATGTAGTATCAAACCACGAAAACTATTCGCTACACAAACTTTACCGGCACGATAAGCGTCAAGCAGATCGGGAAATTCTTCGATGATCGGTAGATATTCACGCACCAAAAGGCGACGATAAACCAGATCAATAACTTCTTCGCCTTTGTAAATAAGGTTTTCACCGTTAAAAGAGATTTCATCAGGCGAACAAATTATTGCTTTGCATCCGTTTTTTTCAAAATATTCTTTGCACAACAAAAATTCTTCGACTGTCGGCAGGTCTTTTAAATCAACAATCGCAATCGTCGGATTTTTTTCGGGTTTGTGTCCGAGATACTCTTTATAACATTCAAGCAAAGTTTGAAGTAATTTCGGGCGACCTTCAAAACCTTCGATCTCGTAGCTTTCCGCAAATTTCTTCATTATCGGAAGTTCGAGAAAAATCTCTCTTGCTGAATCCGAGAATGCAATTCCCGCCGGACTTTCACCGTTTAATTCAACATAACTATATGAATCATCGGTTAAAAAAGAATCGAGCCGAGCCGTCGGTGCAGCTTGTGAATATTTTGGATCAATTAAAACTAGATCTTTTTCAATTTCCGTAATGCCCAATTCATCAAGCAATTCGTCCGATTCAACCGCCGCATCTTTTATCTTTTGCAACGTCCCAAAGATCGTTTCACAGATCTCGACCGTTTTATTCCAATCTTCTTCCGTCACAAAATGCGGACGCAAATAAGGAGAAAGTCTGCGACCGCCAAAGATCAATCTCGCTTCTGCCAATTTCTCGCCTAATTGAGCCACCGAAGACTGCGTTAATTCCTCGTCTTCCAACAATTCGTTGTAATAATCTATCGCTTCTTTTAGCACTAATTTCCTCTTTGCTTTCATATTAATTTTTGTAGATCAAATTCGTATCGAACAACTAAATAAGGCTCTCGCACCTTCTCGCTGTGAAAAACAAACCCGTAACTTTCATAAAGTTTGCAAAGTTTCTCACGTTTCGCACAATCAAGCCGCAGATAATTTTTGCCATCGGCTTTTGCTTTGTGTTTTGCCCATTCGATAAGTTCTTTTGAAATGTCCTGCCCCGCAAACTTCCGACGCACCGCAACTCTGTGAACAAATGCCGAATCAGTATGCGGAACATCATCCCAATATTCATTGTCTTCCAATTGATAACGAACACAACCCGCAAATTCATCGTCAACTTTCGCCAGCCAATACATTCCGTTTTCAACTTGTTCCTTTATTTTAACAGCGGAAAGTTCATCACGTTCCCAAAGTTTATCGCCTTTTGCGATCAACCAATCGGCAACTTCCTGCAAGATCGAAGAAACGATCTCAACATCATCAGATTTTGCCCGAACAATTTCAACTTCCATCTTTTGCAACCGACAACTAACTGTATTGACAAATTTGGTTAGTAGGAAAATTCTACATTCTTCTGCTTCGGCAGAAGCAACAAGATAATAGCCAGTGGTGAAGTGCGTTTCGCACGTAACCTCTGGATAATTTTCAATTTCAATTTAGCTTTGAAGAAGCGACAGATATTTGTTGCACTCCTTCAGAGTGCGAACCGTTTATTAACTTGTCCAGAGGTTACGCTTCATTTCATTACGCTTCACCACTGGCTATTTTCTCAAAGTCGCTCTGCGACAAAAACCAATTTGATTCATCTTCAACTCTTTTGTCAATACAACTGACAACTAACCACTTTCCTATTTATTCTTCGCCGCTTTCTTATTCAACCATTTCGCCCAACGCTCCATCATCGGACGCAAAGGTTTGAACAAACGCCCACGCCAACTGTTTTCCGATTGTGCTTCGCTCCATTTACGCAAATTTTCCTGTGCATAGCGTTGGATCTTCGGTTGCAGACTTTCTTTTTTGACCGAATGTTTCATCGTCAAATAATAATGCTGTCCGACCATCACAAATATCGCACTCGCAAGGCTTGATTTGAATGAAGACTTCGCCATCCAACGCTCGGCAAACTTTCCAAGCGGTTTGAGCAGAGACATCAGAGCAATTTCCATACGAGCCGATTTATTCTG
>JBGTHN010000231.1:0-2167 GCA_041746235.1 Pyrinomonadaceae bacterium
CACAATTATCCGATCGAACAATCCGAGTTCAGTTTTCCGAGTATCTCCGACCAACCGCTACCCGATATTAATAAATTGCTTAAAGAATTACAGGCGAATCAAGACCAGATCGAATTGATTCTGGAAGATTATTCTTACAAACAACAGATAATTAAACGCGAACTCGAAAAGGACGGACGAATTACGGTTAAAGAGTCGGAAACTTTTCAACTTACCTTTTACAAGGGCTATCGGATCCAGCGTTTGATCGCCAAAAATGGTCAACCGCTTTCCGAAAAAGATCAGGCGAATGCGGATGAAGATGCTCAAAAGCGTGTGCGTGAAATCGAGAAGATAATTGCGAAAGAGGAAAAAGAAGTTTCGCAAAATTCGGATGGAACGCCCGACGGAGAAGGCGGCAGAGTTTCCATCGCCGAAGTTTTGCGGGCATCGAAGTTGATAAATCCGCGACGCGAGCGTTTGAAGGGACGCGATGTTGTCGTTTTTGACTTTGAACCTGATCCGACATTTGATTTTAAGAATGCTAAAAGTTTCCTGAAATTCTTCGGCAAAACTGCCGGAGTTATGTGGATCGACGAAAAAGATAAACAGGTCGCACGCATCGAAGCCGTTTTATTCGACAGCTATAAGATCGGTGGCGGCGTTCTGGCAAAATTGCGAAAAGGTGCGTCATTTACGCTCGAACAGGAACGTGTAAATAATGAGATCTGGCTGCCGACATTGGCAGATATAAACTTGTCCGTGCGAGTTCTGCTTTTCGGCGGAGTTAATGTAAATCAAGAGATCAGGTCATTTGAATACGAGAAATTCAAAACCGAAGTGCTTGACGCAAAAGTTGATGAGATAAAAGAACCACAAAAATAAAACAACTTTTCCAAAGTAGCATTTAGCAAAAAAATCATTAGAATTAAACAGGTAAAAGTAAGATTTATACAATTTTTACTTTTGCCTTTTGTTATGTCAAAAAAACCAAAAATTTTAATTACGAATGATGATGGTTATCACGCAGAAGGCATAATTGCTTTGGAAAATGCCTTGCGTGAGGTCGGCGATGTTTTTGTTGTCGCTCCGGTTTCGGAAATGAGCGGTGCGTCGCATAGTTTGACTTTGTCGAGACCTTTACGAATCAGACAGATAGACGAACGGCATTGGACGGTTGACGGAACTCCGACCGATTGCGTAACGCTTGCTTTGAATCAAATTTTGTCGGATGAACAAAAACCTGACATTTGTGCTTCGGGAATAAATCCGGGTGCAAATATGGGAGATGATGCGACTTATTCGGGAACAATCGCGGGTGCGTTAGAAGCAACTATTTTGGGCGTTCCGGGTTTGGCGTTCAGTCTTGTAGCTTACCGAAATCACGATTTTACGGAATCCGCCAAAGTTGCCAAAATAATGACCGAAAAGGCTCTGAAAGAAGGTTTGCCGAAAGGAACGCTTTTGAACATCAACATTCCGAAAGGTATTCCGACGGGAATTCGCATTACAAAACAAGGTTTCAAAGATGCACGTCCGGTAATTTCCGAACTCATCGACCCGCGTGGGAAGCCATATTACTGGATCGGTGAAAATCGGAACGGTTTCCACGCCGAAGGTGAAACAGATTTTGAGGCGATTGACGAAGGCTTTGTTTCCGTCACGCCGATGCGTAGCGATCTGACAAATCACGAAGTTATCAAAGACTTAAAGAGTTGGGAAAGTTAGAAATGATGGATGAATATCAAATTCCGCGTGACAAAATGATCGAACATTTGCGGGAACATCATCAAATAAAAGATGAACGGGTTTTGGAAGTAATGTCCAAAATCCCGCGTCATTTATTCGTTTCCGAAGCGATAAAATTTCAGGCTTATCGTGATAACGCTCTGCCGATAGATGCCAATCAGACAATTTCTCAACCTTATATCGTCGCCAAAATGACCGAACTTCTCGAACTTGATTCAAACAGTAAAATACTTGAGATCGGTGCGGGTTCAGGTTATCAAACTGTGGTTTTATCAAAACTTGCAGGATATATTTACGCCATCGAACGGGTTGAAAAACTAGCGATAAAGGCTCACGAAAGACTTCAGCAATTTAACATTCACAACGTAACTTTGCATTGCGGCGACGGCACACAAGGTTGGAATACTTATGCTCCGTATGATGGAATTCTTGTCGCCGC
>JBGTHN010000232.1:0-2837 GCA_041746235.1 Pyrinomonadaceae bacterium
ATCTTGAATCTTAAATCTTAAATGTTTCTTGAAACTTCTTCTGTCTAAAATTCGTTAAACCTTTGCATCATGAGAACAAAAGCTATCAATATAAATAATATACAAAAATTAACTGATGCCGAACTTATAACAAAAGCAATCGGCGGGCGTGAAGAGAGTTTTGAAGAACTCGTTACACGTTACCAAAGACCGATCGTGAGTTATGTTTATCGAATGCTAAACGATTATGATTCTTCGTTAGACGTTACGCAGGAAGTATTTATCAAAGTTTATAATTCGCTTGAACGTTACAGTTCCGAATATAAATTTTCAACTTGGCTTTACCGCATTGCCCACAATGCCGCAATTGATCATATCCGCAGAAATTCAAAAAAATTACAAAGTCTTGAAACCGAAAATCAAGATGGAACGTATGAACTACAACTCGAAAGTCCGCGTCCAACCCCCGAAAAAGAACGCGAAAACAGCGAATGGCGGGCTGAGATCGAATCGGTGGTTAAATGTTTGCCAACGGTTTATCGTGAATTGATAATATTACGACACGCCAAAGATTTGAGTTACGGCGAGATTGCCGAAATTTCAGGTTTGCCACTAGGAACGGTAAAAAACAGACTGTTTCGGGCAAGAGAAATGATGCGTGAAATGTTTGTCGAACGCGGTATTGATGGAGTTTAAAGATTTCTATGAATTATAACCAATTGCAATATCAAGGTGAGAAAGGTTTGTTATATACCGAAGACGAACGTCAGATGGGAATGTTCTTACATCTTTCCGCTTTGGCAAATCTGATCATTCCATTTGCCGGATATGTAATTCCGATTGTTATCTGGCAAACTCAAAAGGAAAAAAGTCCGGGAATTGAGGCTCACGGAAAAGAAGCTGTTAATTGGATGATCAGTTCGTTTATCTATAGTGTTTTGACTATTTTGATGATGGTTGTCGGCATTATTGCACTTGTTGCTGAATTACCGATTCTTGGCATTATTTTAATTGGCGTATCATTTTTGCTTTTAATTGCTTTTTCTTTAGCAAATATTATTTTTTCAGTTATTGCAGGTGTTAAAGCAGGCAACGGCGAACATTGGGAATATCCAATTAACATTAGATTTATTAAGTAAAATTTTTTTAATGAATTTTCAAACGGAAAAATTTGAAGATAGTTGCTGTCCCCGTGCGGAAATTGCCGAATATATTGACGGCGAACTTCCTTCGCAGGAAGAACTTGCTCTGGAATTACATTTTGCGAATTGCAAAATTTGCGTAGAAGAACTCAACGCACAGAAAAAAGTTTCCTCAACTTTGGAAATTTTGCTTCAAGAAGATAAAGACAGCATTGAACTTCCCGCAAATTTTACAAAAGTAGTTACAGCAAATGCCGAAAGCAATTTGGACGGTTTGCGAAGTCCTAAAGAACGCTCAAGAGCTTTAATAATTTGCGTCATTTTATTTTTATTGATGGTTTTCGGTTTTGGAACGGAAAGTCAGACGGTATTTTTTGCTGTTGAAAAATTCAGCGAACAATTTCTTGCTGTCAGCGGATTTGTTTTTCATTTGTTTTACGCTTTGGCAGTCGGCATATCGGCAATATTCGGTTCGGTTTGCCATAAATTAATCTTTAAATCCGGCTTGATGTTACTTTTGATCGTTGGATTATTTGTGTTTGCCTTTCTGATACTTTCACGAATGGTTTTTCGTTTTAACCGCACTTAACAATGTTCGCAGAAAATGTCTATAAACTCGAAATAAATTTTCTTCAAATTGCAATTTGGCGATTATTTTTCGGTTTATTTACAATTCTTTTATTAAGTTTCACGATCTTTGCCCAATCGCAACTTTCACAACCTGACGACAAAACTTTAATTATCGAAAATGCTCCCGAACAGGAAATATTTGCCTTTGGAAAAACCGTCATCGTCAAACAAAAGGTAAAAGGTGTGATGGCTTTTGGCGGAGATGTGATAATTGAAGGCGAAGTAAGCGGGGAAGTTGCGACAATCGGTGGTTCAATTATCCAAAAAAAGGACGCAACCATCGGCGGAGATGTTTTTGTTATTGGTGGAAAATATCAAGCCGAAGACGATAACCCAAAACGCACAAAGGGAAAAGAAACGCTCGTCTATGCGGGCTATGAAGAGGAATTAAAGGAATTTTCAAATAATCCGTCGCAAATTTTTGCTCCAACATTTACTGCCGGTTTTTTCGCTCTAAGAATATTCAATTTATTGCTCTGGTTTGGTGCATCGTTTCTTTTAACAGTAATTTCGCCGGGAGCGATCAGTCGTGCAGTTTCAAGGTTTCGGCTCTCAAGATTAAAAATAGTCGGAATCGGTGCATTGGCTTTTTTAGTCATCAACCTCGGTTTTATTTTAAGTTTCCAATTTTTGCCTGAATTCATCGCCTTTATTTTCGGTTTGATCGCCTTTATTTTCATAATTCTTTCATACATTTTCGGTCGAGTCGCACTTCAAGCAAGTGTCGGGAAGTGGATTTTGAAAAAATATTCTCCCGACAAAAAACAATCCGAAACATTAGGACTTTTCATCGGAGCATTTTTCTGGACAGTTCTTCTTTCAATTCCATACGTCTGGACAATCGCTCTATTTGCTCTATTTGCCGCCAGTTTAGGTTTGGTCTTAACAGCTCGCTCAACAAAAGAAAAATGGGAAACTGCTTAGATGTTTACTGTATAAACTAAAAACCGTTTCTTAGCCATATTGTTTCATATTCTCAAAAAACCTTGACTAGAAAATTCAAAGAGTGTAGAAAATGATTATAAAACTTTTCAACATTGATTTTTTCTCGCATTCTTTTATTGTCAAAAAAACAATGAGGTCTGG
>JBGTHN010000233.1:0-2033 GCA_041746235.1 Pyrinomonadaceae bacterium
GAGATTCCGCCGAACTTTGGTTGTTGCGTGGAAACCTGATCGAACTCGGCGATGAAGATTGTCCGTATGGTTTGGAAGAAGCGGCAAATTGCTTTCAAAAAGCGGTCGAGATCAACCCGAATTATACTGAGGCTTGGGAAGAGATCGGACATCATTACGATACTATTGAACCGAATAAAGAACTATCCCGGAAAGCTTTTGAGAAAGCTGATGAATTAAAAAAATAAATGAAAATCCCAACTTTACAAGGAATAATAAGGCGTAGAGTTTTGGTCAATTACAGAGTTGAACCAAGCATAATTCAGAAACTTCTTCCAAAAGGTTTTAAACCCAAACTTTATAAAAACAAAGCAATTGCGGGAATATGTTTGATAAGACTCGAACATATTCGCCCAAAACACATTCCCGAATTTATCGGAATTTCCAGCGAAAATGCCGCACATAGAATTGCCATCGAATGGGAAGAAAACGGCGAAACAAAAGAAGGAGTTTTTGTGCCGAGACGTGATACGGATTCACTTCTAAACCAACTCGCAGGCGGAAGATTATTTCCAAGTGAGCATCACAAAGCAGGTTTTGAAATTAAAGAAAATGAAGGAAACATTGATTTTTCAATGCAATCCACAGACAAGCAAGTTTCGGTAAAATTCAAAGGCTCTGTTTCAGATAATTTACCAACATCATCTATCTTTTCAACATTAAATGAAGCGTCTGATTTTTTTGAAAAAGGTTCGCTCGGTTATTCAACAAACAAAACCGACACAAACCTCGATGGCATCCTTTTGCAAATTGACGATTGGAAAGCCAAACCGCTTGAAATAGATTTCGTTGAATCAAGTTTTTACAACGACGAAACAATTTTCCCGAATGGCACGATCGAATTTGACCACGCACTTTTGATGGAAAACATCGAACATCAATGGCATTCGGCGGAAAATTTTGAACTGCAAAAATAATTTCTTCAAAAGGTTATCTTATTTGATATTAATTATGTCCGTCCTTCATTTATTTTGGTTATTCTTAGCGGTCAGAATTTTTATAAAATCAAAAGAATTTAACGGCATCAAAACAATAAAAACCTTTGCGACTTTGCGTTAAAAATTCTTCGATGCTTTTTAACAATTGAATTTAACCCAAGAATTTAAATGTAAAAAAAGGTTTCAGCCGAAAACTCAGCCGAAACCTTTTGTAAAAAATCAACTTACATTTTAACGACTGTCAAACGTGTTAACAGCGAAATCACCATTGAGTCCCCAGCTATTAACTATGGGTGTGTTTGTGAAACTCCCAACAGTATAAAATGCACTGTTGTTATTTCCGTCATAATTAGGACGCCAAATGGAAATATCCGTTTTACCGTCGCCGTCATAATCTCCTTGAGTCGGTAAATCTGAAGTTATTCCCCATGGTCGAACATTTATTGAACTATCGGAACTGTATCTGATCCACCAAAACATCGGAGAAGTCGCCATCGCACCCGTTCGAGCAGCGGCAATTTCCCATTTGCCATCACCATCATAATCACCCGGCAAAATGTAATCTGTGTTGAAATTGCCCCATTGCGTATATGTTACTTGATTATTTGAACTTTGCTGAACAATGTAAGTATGGTTAGGCGTTAGTCCAAAACGATAAACAGCAATATCAAATTTACCATCGCCATCATAATCGCCCGGAATCGCTGAATCAAAAGTACTCGTTCCATTTCCGGTTAATCCGAATGGAACGATATTTACACCATTATCCGAACTGCGTCTGATCCACCAAAACGTCTGAGCGGTTGCACTTGCACCACGCCGGAAAATCGCAACATCCGTAATTCCGTCACCGTCATAATCACGAGCTATGGCTTGGTCACCGAAAATTCCCCAAGGAATATATTGTGCGGTATTATCCGAACTTCTATAAATCAGGAAAAAACTCTGCTGTCCGGCACTTGCACCTGCTCTGTAAACAGCCAGATCATCTTTTCCGTCGCCATCATAATCGCCCGGTGCGGGAAAATCTCTGTTGGCATCTCCCCACAAAAGCTG
>JBGTHN010000234.1:0-6800 GCA_041746235.1 Pyrinomonadaceae bacterium
AAATCCTCAACTTGCGAAGGTTTTTTCGCCTGCACCATAATTTGTCCGTTCTTTTCGCCCATATCCAATAAAACTGTTCCATATGGATATGGAAACTCTGTTTCATCTCTGCCAAACAAACCGCATTTAGCAATTCCGCGAATTAATTTTCCTTGCACACGAACGATCTTACCTTCAAAATTTGGATTTTCATCCAAACCTCCTTTAAACGTCAGTTCATTTACGACCGGCACACGAAGCCTAGGCATAGCTTGTCTATCTATATATGTATAAGTAAAATATATAAATATAGGTAATGCCAAAACATAAAACATCACAATCGGCAGCCAGGGCTTTTTAAGCGTCATTGCTTCGATCTTTCGGTTCAGAATATTCCATGAGAAGATACGAAAAACAGGAAAGAAAATTGCCAGAATCAAAGCCGTCCAACCCATTATCCATTCCTGACTTAACTGACACATCGTTTCCGCCCGACCGCTCTGAAAAAGTGCTATCGCCGGAATAAAAAACAAGACATCAAGAAAAACAAAAAGCGGATGAGTGCTAAAAAAAGGAATATTTTTATCGGTTACAGAAAAAGCCAAATTTCGGTCAATCTTCTGCATCCAGACGGTCGGTTTGATGATGTAATAAATGGAAACAAAGAAAAAACCTAACCCAAACACGAGTATCAAGCCAAAATACCAATTTAGATATTCCGGTCTCGGCGGACAACCGCGAACGCCTTTTGCCATTGCCAAAAGTCCCATTGAGTATGAAATAAGAAACAAACTCAAGGCTTGCAGGACAACAATTCTAAAGACATTTATAAGTTGCCAAAAACTTCTAATCAGAGTTTTAGCATCCATTTTCTAATGAGCTTAGTTTAATAAATTTTGGGGTTAAAGAAAGGATACTTTATGAAAGACTTTACCGCAAGATTTTTTGTGTAAAATTTTACTCACGAAAATATAGAAGTAAATCTAACGCATTTCGCTGGGCAGAAATCCGGTTTTGCGTCGAAAGAGATGTGTAAAATGTGCAGGTGTTGAAAATCCGAGCAAATAAGCGATTTCGGTTATGCTCATATCGGTTTTTTTGAGTAATTCTTTGGCACGTTCGATGCGTTGTTGAATAACGTATTGATGCGGAGTATAACCTGTTGATTGCTTGAACATACGCAGAAAATGATATTCGCTGAGTTCGGCGGTTTTTGCCAAAACTTTTAATGACAGATCTTCGCTTAGATCGCTTTCGATCAAGTCCAATACAAACCCGAGTTTCTTATTGGTTAAACCGTTGACATAACGCTTTTCGGGAGGCATTTTTTCCGAAGAGTATTCCCGTAAAAGTTGGACAGCAAGGACGTTTGCAAGAGAATCGGCATAAAGATTTCCGCCCATTGAGTCATTCCCGCGTTGCAGTTCGTCAAATGCCATCCGTGCCATTGATTCAATGATCGGACTGCGGGATTCGAGCGAAGTTACGATCTCAATTTTATGCGGATTTAAATCCGCACCTTCGGCAACCGATCTGACAAAATCCGGTTCAAGATGCAGATATATGTCATCCTGTTCAGCATCGTCGTAGTGAGAACGCATACCGCTCGCTTCGGAAATAACCGAAACATTGCCCGCCGTCTGCAATATATTGTAATTACGTCCCGAAAAAAGCGATTGCTGACGAGAAGGCGTGCCCATATAAACAGTAATCAAATGAAAGGTCAATTTGTCGGGTTTGATATATGATTCACGAACTTTGTGTTGATTCCGTATAACTTTCAAATTCTTCCAACGATCACCGCTGTTGACAGTCCAATCGCCCCGCCAATTATAGCGTTTTTCGGCTTTAGTTTCAGCAACTCTTGGTTTTCTGTGTTTTTCCTCTTCTGCCTGTTTATCACTCATAATCTGCTTCTTGAAATTCGTTAAAAATTCAATAAAGGTTTCGATAGCTAGATTTTATTTAACCGATACATTTATGAAAGTAAAGCATTTTTCTGCAAACAATCTGTATATATTCTAAATCAAAGCAATAAATCTATAAGAGTAGCAATTTTATGATAGTTTTCAATAAATTACCTATGCTAGTTTATTACTACAATAAAGTTGTCATCCTACTTACAATTAGCACACTTTGTTGTATCTATCAGAGTTGATTCAACATTGGAGATATTATCTATGAAAAATACAGATTGCAGAAAAAACAATATTATAAAGGGAGTTTCTACTCTTGATGCAATCAGCAACAGCTTGAAATTTTTACCACTACTCATCGCTTTAATTATTTTTAAAAGCGTAATATACAGTGCTCCCGGACATAGTACTCTTGATTCGGTAGATCCTAATTTTAATCCACAAATTCAAACCGGCTCATTTGGAACTAAAAACGTCCATGTAGTCTTACCATTACCCGACGGTAAAATATTGGTTGGCGGAACATTCAATACTTACAATAGACAACCCGTTGGAACGCTTGTTCGTGTAAATTCTGACGGTTCACTCGACACAACTTTCAATATGGTGCTTGAAACTATAACCGGAATCGAAAACCAAGTCCTTAGAGCACTTTTGCAATCCGACGGAAAAATACTCGTTGTCAGCAACAATTTCACAGTAAATGGACAAAGCAATTTAGGACCAATGATTCGCTTAAATGCTGACGGCACACTAGACCCAACTTTTCAGTATGGTGCGACTATTCAACCTGCTTATATTGCGATTGATGCCTCCGACAGGATACTCATCCAGCAATCGTTCGGCACAAAGCTTTTTAGATTAAATACTGATGGATCACTAGATACTTCATTCCAATTTCCCGAAGGCTTTCCGGGATTGGGTGCTTTTGCAGCACAGGGCAATAAGGTCATTATCAGTTACTATGTCCAGTCTGCAAATTCGGTAACTTACCAAAGAATCAATGAAAATGGAACGCTTGATAGCACATTTACAGATAGAATTTATGGATTTGGGGCAGCAAAAATACAAGTGCAACCTGACAATAAAATTCTTATATTGCTCCCGCGAGCTTTGTTACGATTAGAAGAAAATGGTGCTAGTGATGATGGCTTTGGAATACGCAATCTTAATACAGATTCAATAACAATGAACTTATCCAATGATGGAAAAATCACAGTTGTAACAGCATTTCCAACTACATTTAGAAGATTCTTACCAAATGGAACTATAGATAATTCATTTACACCATACATCTTTCAACAAAGTCCGGGGTTTGGTTATTCCACTTTCGGACTACAGTTGGATGGAAATATTATTATCGGTGATTCCTTTAATAGCGGAGTAAATAGTGGCACAGTTCCTAATGGCTTTTTTCGTATCCTCTCAAACGGAAGTCAGGATACTTCATTTAATGCCGGAGGTGTCGGCTTTCAAAGACAATCTCCCGGAAGTATTCGGGCGATAGCAGTTCAAGCAGATGATAAAATTATTATCGGCGGATTATTTGATTCAATAAATGATACCCTGCGAATCAAACTAGCTCGCTTAAACACAGACTCTAGCTTGGATGAATCCTTCCAAGTCAATGTTAGTGGTGCAAATAATTCTTTTTCACGAATTTCAAATATTTATCATATTGTTGTCAAACCCGATGGGAAAATGTTGATTTCGGGTAATTTTGATTATTTGGTTAATGGCGTAACGAAATCTAATCTGGCTCAACTCAATTCAGATGGCAGTATTGATACAACATTCAATCTCAACGTGGGAATATTGGATGCTTTCACCTGTTGCGGTTTGGGAACAAACAAACCTGTTCTTTCAACTGAAAACAAATTATTTGTTGGCACATCCCGTCTTAATTCCAACGCTTCAATTCCAATCAAACTTAGTGGAAATGGAATTTTAGATACTACGTTTAATCCAAATATTTTTCCTGCATATACACTCGTTGATATTTGGGGCATAGCTGTTCAACCTGACGGAAAAGTAATTATCGGAGGCAATCATAGAGGCAGCCAAGGTCCAAACAAGAGTTTTGTTCTTCGCCTAAATCTTGACGGAAGTGTTGATCAAACATTTCAGATCAACCAAGAAGACAATAGATATATTGCTGACTTAGCTTTGCTTCCCAATGGCAAGATTTTGGTTGTTATCGGTAATCAATTCTCAAATGTTCCATCTACGCAACAAAGCGATGTTCTTCGCTTGAATAATGATGGAAGCATTGATGCTTCTTTCGATCCCGGAACAAGTGCAGATGGCAGAATCAACGTGATTTTACCATTAGAAACCGGACAAATATTTGTTGGTGGAAATTTTGTAAGTTTTGATGGACAGGTACGACAAAATTTGGCTCAATTAAATGCTGATGGAAGTCTTGATCCTGTTACATATAACGTCAATAGCGAGGTTTTGAGTTTAGCAGTTGATAGCACGGGACGTGTCCTCATTGGTGGAAACTTTACTTCGATCGGGGCAGGAAAGAGCGGAAATATAACTCGCTCACACATGGCAAGATTGATTGATTCAGAACAAATTGGAAGCACTCGCTTCGATTTTGACGGTGACGGACGAGCTGATTTGGGAGTGTTCAACAATACAAATGGTGTTTGGTCAATCTTTCATAGCCTGACGAATCAGCCTGTTTATACTAACTTCGGATTAAATAACGACAAACTTGCTCCGGCTGATTTTGATGGCGATGGTAAAACTGATATTGCCATTTATCGTCCTTCGGAAGGCAATTGGTATTTGAATCAATCAACTGCCGGATTTGCAGTAATTCGTTGGGGTTTAGCCGAAGATATACCGATGCCGGGAGATTACGACGGTGACGGTAACGCTGATATAGCAGTTTGGCGACCAAGCACAGGAATTTGGTATGTTCTGACAAGTTCCAACGGTCAATGGTTTGCCGTTAACTTTGGATTATCTGCTGACATTCCTTTAAGTGGAGCTGATTTTGATGGCGACGAAAAAACAGACATCGCCGTTTGGCGACCTAGCGATGGCAATTTCTATTGGTTAGAAAGCGGTTCTGGAAATCAATTCCGTGTCGTTCATTTCGGACAAACAGGCGATATTCCGGCGGTTGGAGATTACAATGGCGATGGCAAAACGGATTTAGTCGTCTTCCGTCCATCCAATGGTGTTTGGTATCAATATCTGACGAATTCAAACGGAATTTACTCATTTTCAGCTATCCAATTCGGATTAAACGGTGATGAGCCGGTGGCAGCTGATTACGACGGCGATGGGAAGACAGATATTGCCATTAGACGACAAAATGTATGGCATTTATGGTTATCTACTCAAGGTTATTCAGCCGCAATATTTGGAGATGTAAATACTTCGGCAATTGCGGCTTTGCCCTCACCGAATCCTTGAGTATAAACAAATTGGAAGCCTTTTTGAAATAAACCGATGACGAGGTAACTCACCACCTTAGCGTTTAATTTAGAAAGGTCTTCCAATGCTTAGTTGCTCGAAATACAAGAAATCATCACTTTAGTAAACTTCTATTCAGTTGAAACCTCATCCTCACCATTTATCGCTGCATTAACCGTGTGCCAACTCAAAGACGCACATTTTACGCGGGCGGGAAATTCCAAAACTCCCGCAAAAATTTTGAGTTTTCCAAGATTATTTTCATCGTTTTCAACATCTAATTTGCCTGTTACCATTCGATGAAATTCATCAAATATTTTCCCAGTTTCTTCCTTAGTTTTCCCTTTCATCGTCTGCGTCATGATCGAAGCAGACGCTTTGAAGATCGCACATCCCGAACCTAAAAACGAAACGTCTTCAACCTTGTCGCCGTCCATTTTTAGAAAAACCTGTAACTTATCACCGCACAAAGGATTATTCCCGTCTGCACGCTTGTCGGCATCGGCAATCTCGCGAAAATTTCGCGGATTTTTGTTGTGGTCTAAAATAACTTCCTGATATAAATCGCTTAATTCTGACATACTTTTATTTTCGATTTTCGATTTGCAATTTGCAATTCCTAAATCTTCTTTTCTTGCCCATCTTGAATCTTAAATCTTAAATCTTTTCCCCAATCGGTGCAGTAAATTCCTCGTCTTCAACATTGCCCGTATTTTGAACATTCGCAGGTTCAAATAATAAAACTTCAACTTCTTCATCCGCAACCGGACGATGTTCAACTCCGTGTGGGACAATTACAAATTCACCTTCGTTTAATTCAACTATTTTATCACGAAACTCCAACCTAAAACTCCCCTTCAAAGCCATAAACATCTCGTCTTCAGTTTCGTGTTGATGCCACGGAAATTCGCCCTGAAACTTAACGACCTTAACTTCCTGACCATTTAATTCACCAACAATCTTAGGTCGCCAATGCTCATTTATCAACGCTAATTTTTCGGCTAGATTAACTTTTTTCATTGAAATTTCAAGTGACGGCGTATTCCGTATGTTTTCTCAATTCGGGAGCGTGAAATGCCAGAACAATATCCGATTTCGGCACTCCTTCACGTTCCAAATCCGTGGCAACTCCTTCTTCCGTGCCGTCGTGTTGGATATAGATTTTGTCGTTGATAATGTCTATGTGAATGTTGATACCGTGAATCCGTCCGCGACTGTTCCAGCCGACGCTGTAAAGCATATAAGAATCTTTTTCGCGGTCAAACATCGTGCGGCTTTCGATATCTCCGTAAGCATAAGGAATTGCCGCATATTCATTGATAATTTTCTCAACTATATTTCGATAATTTTCTAATTTATCCATCGCACAAGCACCTCCTTTGCTTCGTTGAAAACCAGAACTTTCAAATCTTCACTTTCAATCAATTCTATCATGTCCGGGTGAACAAAAAGTCTATTGTAAATCTGCTCACC
>JBGTHN010000235.1:0-2914 GCA_041746235.1 Pyrinomonadaceae bacterium
TTGCCGGTAGAGTTTCAAAATAATTCGTGCGTTCCGAACTCGTTGTTCCGTTCATCGTGCCACCGGCTTTCATTATGTATTGAAAATGTTCGGCTTTTTTGACGTTCTCAGAACCTTGAAACATCATATGTTCAAAAAGATGTGCAAAGCCCGTTCGTCCTTCGCGTTCGTTTCTTGAACCAACATTGTAATAGACTGCAATTGAAACAACCGGAATGGAATTATCTGGATTTAAAACAACCCGCAAACCGTTTTCAAGCGTGTAATCTTCTAATTGTAAATCGGTTAAATTTAGATTTTCTGACATAGATTTTGGTAACTGTTTATTGATTTAGCAAACACCTAATTTACGTTAGGCGTAATTAATAATAAGAACATTTTACGAATGAAAAATCAAAATGGTTCTAAAGGCTTTTATTTTGATTCTGTTTAGCGATTGAATATAAAGCGGATTTGACTTGAAACGGTGTCAGATTCGGATAATTTTCCAGCAATAGTGCGATTATTCCAGCGATGTTCGGACAAGCAAAACTATTTCCCGTTAATTTTCGATAACCATCATTTAACCAGGTAGTCTGAACATTTACACCCGAAGCGGAAACTTCGATTATTTCTCCAAAATTAAAATCAAACTTGAATGGATCACTTTCATCTTTTTTGTTAACGGAAATCACAGACGATGTAAAAGCAGAGGGTAAACTCGGTTGAGGAAGATTATTTGCCGCCGCGACGATTATGCAATTGGCTTTATAAGCTCTGTTTAATAAATCATTTAAAGGGATTGCAAACTGTGGCTTAGTTGTACCGAGACTTAAATTTATAACTTTATATTTTTGATTGATCGCAAATTCCAAACCGGCAAGAAAAGCATGTCCGTCGCCTAAACCACCTGCACCGAGAACTTTTATGCTGTTGATCTTACAATCAGGAGCGATTTTTGTAATAATCCCCGCACAAGCAGTTCCGTGTCCCGCCGAATCGCCAATATCAGTTTCAACAAAAACAACCTTTTTACCTTCGCTTTGTGCAACGAAAGATTTGGCGATTTTGCCCTTCAAATCAGTGTGATTTGAATCAACTCCACTATCAATTATGGCGACTTCGACACCTTTACCCGTGCAAGTTTTCCACTCGTCATTAAGCAAAAATTCACTCGCAACTTCGAGCATTTCGTTTGAGTCCGAAGATGTCATAATTTGAATGTAAAAAGGGTAAAACTTTATAAACTTGAATATTTTATATCGGTATTATTATCTGAATAATTCAAAATTGATTCCAGAATTTCTTTACAAAGTTTGCGTTCAACATTGCCACGCAATGCTAATTCACGGACTAAAACAGCAAGATCGATCATTTCTTTGTGGTCATTTGTATCTCTTAAATTTTGCAACCAATCACGTAGTTCAGTATGTGTCAGCAATTCGTTGGAAGTAAGCATCTTGTCGCCCAATTCCTGAAAAATTTTCGCTGATTCATAAGCATTTACAAGTGAGGCAATCGCTTCGGCATAAATTGCTGCGTTGTCCATTTCTTCGGGGGTAAAAGGTTCATAAGGAGGCTCACCGACACGATTGACGTATTCGAGAACACCTATAATATTTCCTTCATATTGAAGCGGAGTAGCAAGAATCATTTGAGTTGAAAAACCTGTCTGTTTATCAACTTCATCATAAAAACTTTCTTCTTGAACAGCATCGCTAATCGTCATCGGTTGCCCTGATGAAAAAACAAAACCGGCGATTCCCTTTCCGGCGGGAACTTTTAAACCAATCAGCTGATCAGCAACTTGTCCGATTGCACACAAAAAACGCAGATCTCCATTATCACCATCTCGTATTAAAACAGATGCTTCCTCAGAATTTATTGAAGCCGAAGAAACCTCAAGTATGTTGTTTATCGAATCCGTCAAAGGCACAGTCAACACATTTGCAACATCAATGGTTTCAATGACTCGTTTTAGTTTTTCTTCAAATTGTTGGTTACTATTTTCCTGCATTTTTTTATGAATTGCTTAAAACTAAAATAACACTAAAACAAATAAAATTAAAAAACAATACAAATTGCTGGAATTTTATCGCTATTACGTCTTTCCAAATAGCAAATAAAACTTAATAAGAACGGTTAAGACAAAACTTTCGTGGCTTGCTAAAGATATTTGTGTTTTGTAATATTCATTTCATACATATTATCTAGTGTTTTAAAGGAGTTTTGGGCGAAGTCAAAAACCGTTCAGCGAGGCTTTTCTTTATGAGGCGAATTGTAGCATTTTTAACTGTATTTTTGTTTTTGCTTTCCGGAATGTTAGTTGCTCAAGAGAAGCAAAAAACAATATCTCAAACTCCAAAACTTGATCCTTTCAAAATAAGTCGTGGCAAACTTTTTTCCGCATCAACAACTCGTTCAACTCATCAAACACCTGAATTTGAAACGAAAACTAATCAAAGTCAAATTACAGATGATTTCAAAAACGCACTTGAAATAATCAAAAAAAATCACGTTGATGGAAAAATTGCCGACTATAATGAACTGACAAAATTTTCGATCAGTGCAATGCTCAGCTCGCTTGATCCGCATTCAAATTATTTTGATGCAGATGAATTCAATGAATTATTAAGCGATCAACACTCTGAATACTTCGGAATTGGTGCGACGATCGCAAACTTTGAATCAAATGGAAAATTTGATACTTACATTGTTGCAACATTTCCCGATTCGCCTGCTTTTCAAAGCGGACTTCGGTTCGGCGATAAAATTTTATCCGTTAATAATGAAGAAACCAGCGATAAAACATCACTTTTCGTTCGTGACAAAGTTCGCGGCAAGATCGGTTCAATTGTTCGTATAAAGGTTGAAAGAGCCGACACAGGACAAATCGAAACAGTAGTTATACGCCGAAATCGTGTTGCTCAACCTT
>JBGTHN010000236.1:0-3174 GCA_041746235.1 Pyrinomonadaceae bacterium
ATTATCCAGATGAAACGGGAACGATCGGACAACGAAAACAAATAAAAGTGCGTGTCTATCGCCCAAATTTGGTTGTCCGTGCTAGAGATAGTTACATCGTCGGTTCGGAAAAATAATGTAGCACAATAAACAGAAATAAAAAGCACGAAAGTCTTTAAGATTTTCGTGCTTTTTTCATTGTTCATCCAAAAAAGACTTGTTACAATCGGTTTCAAATTTACAAAATGTAAATGATTTAGGAGATGTAAATGAGAAAAACCGTTTTATTAATAATTATCTTTGGTGCCTTATCAATTTGTTCAAGTAAAAACTTTGCCCAACAGCCGACGGCAACTTTAACCGGAGAAATTACAGACGAAGCGGGAGCTGTCATTCCCGGAGCAACCGTAATCGCCACGAACAAAGAGACAAATCTGAAACGCACCGCTATTACAAATGGTGAAGGTGTTTATATAATTCCGAATTTGCCTGTTGGGAATTATACGGTTGTAGTAAGTTTTCAAGGATTTCGTGGTTTCACGACTGAATTGCAGCTAAATGTCGGACAAACGACAAATTTGAATAAAACCTTATATCCATCTGCGGCAGATATTCTGATTGATATTATACCTGAACCGCTGTTAGTTGATTCTCAAACCTCAAAAGTTGACGAGGTGATTGGCGAAAAAGAAATCGAAAACTTACCTTTAAACGGTCGAAATTTTCTTGAACTCGCACTTTTAACTCCCGGAAATTCTCCTGCTCCGAATTTTGATCCGACAAAAACCAATACAGTTGTAATTTCATCCGCAGGACAACTCGGACGTGGCGGAAATGTGATGATTGACGGAACTGACAATAATGATGATCTGGTCGGCGGTTCGCTTGTAAATATCTCGCAAGATGCAGTGCAAGAATTTCAGATAATTACCAATCGTTTTTCGGCGGAATACGGACGCTCCGCATCTTCGGTGGTCAATGTCGTTACAAAAGGCGGAACAAATGAAACTCATGGTTCATTTTCGTTTTTTGAACGCGATAAACGCCTACAAGAATTGCCCGCAACATTTGACACAAACAATCCTGTTCCGCCATTTGATCGTCAGCAATATTCCTTCACACTCGGCGGACCGATCGTAAAAGATAAACTTTTTGCATTTGGTGCGTTGGAATATCGCAATCAGGATGGAGCAGTTTTAGTTGGAATTCGTGATGTTCCAAACCAAACAATAACTCGCGGTTTTGCCGTTGCCCCTTTGAATGATCTTTTATTCAATTCACGGATAGATTATCAGGCGAATGATAGTAATAGATTTGAGTTTCGCTACACTTTTGAAGATGCCGATGCAACGGGTGCAAGCACTTTAGATCGTGCCATCGGTTCATCGTCTTATCGCCAAAGTTTTACCAATAAATTTCATTCATTGATGGCGAATTGGTCAAGCGTTCTTTCACCACGAATTGTCAACCAATTCAGTTTTAGCGTCAATAATTTTGATAATCTGACAAATCCCGTTTCAAGCGGAAGGCAATTTACTTTTCCTAGTATTTTAGACGGTTCAAGTTTCCGTGTTCCGCAAGGCACAAAGCAAAATCGTCTGCAATTTTCCGATGCTTTGACGGCGATCTATGGAAATCACACATTAAAAATCGGTGGCGAATATCAAAGAATTGATTCGAGTCTTTATCTAGGTGTTTTTCAAGACGGAAGAATCGAATTCGTTCAGGATTTCGCCAATGCTGACCGCAATAATGACGGCGTAATTGACGATGGCGATCTGCTTTTTGCCGTAACTTTGCGAAGTCAGTTTCCCGACAGACCTTTGAATTTGCCCGACGTTGACAATAATTATTTTTCGTTTTTCGTGCAGGACGATTGGCGTGTTTTGCCGAATCTCACCTTTAACATCGGCTTGCGATATGAAGTTGATACAAACGTCAAAAATAATTCGGGTTACGCAGATATAAATCCACTTGTCGCATCATTTTATAATGGCGACAGAAAAATTGATGCAAATAATTTTGCACCGAGAATCGGTTTCAATTATTCGATTCTAAACGATAAATTGAGTTTTCACGGCGGCTATGGAATTTATTATGACCGAGTTGTTTTGCAACTTATCACACTCGAACGCGGACTTGACGGTCGTGCTTTGCCGATTTCCGTTCGAGCGGGAAATGCTCTGACAGATGAAAACGGAATTCCGATATTTCTCGATATGAACGGTGATTTTTTGCCGTTTGCTCCGACGACCGATAATCCGTTTTCGGGTTTTGTTCTGCCCGGTGCGGGTGCTTCGGGAATCAACATAATTGACAACGATCTGCAAAATCCGATGATTCAGCAGTTTAATCTTGGATTACAATGGGAATTCGTCAAAGATTATGTTTTTCGTGCCGATCTTCTACACAATTTCGGGACGCATTTTATAATTGGGCGAACTATCGGACAAGTAAATAATCCCGTAGTTGGCGGACCTGACCGAGTTGTAAATCTTGAATCAAGCGTCGGATTTAAATACGACGGTTTGCTTTTAAGCGTTGAGAAAAGACTTTCAAATCGTTTTGCATTTCGTTCATCATACACACTTTCAAAAGCATTCAATTATTCCAACGACGATCAAATTCCGTTTTCAAACGGTCCGATTGACCCGAATAATTTACGTTTAGAATATGGTCCGACACCAAACGATCAAAGGCATCGTTTTACGTTGGCTGGAACGATCGAAATGCCTTATGGATTTAGACTTTCGCCGATTTTAACTTTAGCTTCGGGCGTTCCGATGGACATAATTTTGCCGGATGGTTCTTCGAGAATTCCGCAACTTCAAAGAAATGCGGGTGGAAGACTTTTCAAAAATGCCGCCGAATTAAATGCTTTTATTACTGACTTGAATGCAAACGGTGGAGTTAACGGAAATCCTTTGCCGCTTGCACCTGCAAATGCGAAGTTTAACGATAATTTCAGTTCGCTCGATCTGAGGCTTTCCAAAACTTTTACATTCAAAGAACGATTCAAACTTGAACCAATCTTAGAAGTTTTCAACGTCTTTAACACAACAAATATTCTAGGCATTTCAAACACAAATTATTCAGGATATGGAAATGTTCTTGGAACACCAACTTTTGGTCAACCGATCACCACGGCGGGCGGAGTATTCGGTTCGGGCGGACCAAGAGCCTTTCAAATCGGCG
>JBGTHN010000237.1:0-3881 GCA_041746235.1 Pyrinomonadaceae bacterium
TTTTTACTCATCAAATTCGGGGAATTCTAATCTTATTGAAAATATAATTTTGATTCTTCAAACGATAGTTTTAATTATATCACCTAAAAACGGTTTGAAAATGAGCAATTTTAAAAAAGTGCGAAATTTTACGCAGTATCTTGAGTAATAATTCTCGTTTCAGAAAATATATCTTTAATATCACTAAGAAATAACTGATTGGCATAAACATTGCTTTAATTTCGTGTATAACAAAAGTTTTCAGAATTCAATGAAACTTAAAACAGAAACGATGGAGCGAAAAATTTATGAAATTATTAATTGCTTATGATGGTTCAGCATCGGCGGATAAGGCACTTGATGACCTGCAACGAGCAGGTTTACCCGATGAAAATGTGGAAGCAATTGTTGTGTCAATTGCCGAGGTTTGGATGCCGCCGCCGAATTCTACAAATGGTAATGGTTTTAACGAAGATGATTATCCCGATTTTATCAATGAATTGTCAGAAAAACGGCTTAAAGTTGCGGAAAGTGCAGTTCACGAAGCCGAAACTTTAAGCCGTCATGCAAGAGAAAGAATTTTGGCTAAATTTCCGAAATGGAAAGTTACAGCGGAAGCAAAAAACGGTTCTCCGGGATGGGAAATTCTTTCCTATGCCGATGAATTCAAACCCGATCTGATATTTGTCGGATCACAAGGCAGAAATGCTCTCGGACGAATTCTGCTTGGAAGTATTTCGCAGAAAATTCTGACAGAAGCAAAATGTTCGGTCAGAGTCGCTCGCGGAAAAGTTGATGTTGATCCATTACCTCTGCGGATAATGATCGGCTTTGACGGCTCGATCGGTTCACAGATCGCTGTTAAGGAAGTCATTTCCCGAACATGGGACGAAAATACAGAAGTGTGCCTGCTTGCCGCCGTTCATTCGCTTGTTCCAACTACTATCGGAAGATTTATTCCGCCGGTAAGAGATTGGGTAGATGAAGATTTCAAATCTCAATCAGAATGGATGAAAAAGGTCGCTGAAACCTCCGTCCATAAATTGACCAACGCAGGACTTAAAGTTGAATTAAAGATCAAAGAAGGAAATCCAAAAGAAGTCTTGGTCGAACAAGCGGCAAAATGGCAAGCAGATTCGATATTTGTCGGAGCACATTCTTATTCCGGCACACTAGAAAGATTTCTTATCGGAAGCACATCCGCAGCAATTGCCGAAAGAGCAAGTTGCTCAGTTGAAGCTATTCGTCAGCAGTTGGATTTTTAATTGATGGTATTAAATAAATTGGAATGATCTTTAATCCGCCCGGACTTATCGCAAAGTTTTTATAGATAAAACATTGCTTTCGTTTTATACTTTAGGCAATGGCAAGCTTTCGTATTCCAATTTTGATTTGGCAGGATTTCGGCGGAAACTTCACGGCTCAGGCAATTACGGGCGAAGAAGAATATTTCCCGTCGTCGGCGTTTGCGGATAAAAAAGAGCGTGCCGTTTCGGAAGTAAAAGAACATTTGCAATGGCTTTTTGAAGACGAATGGTGGCGTGAACAACCCGAATATACCGACGCAAAACTGTTGGAATTTCGCGTTGATATTCGCCCCGAATATGAGATCAAAAGAAATTCGGAAGACAAAAAGAAACGAAAAAAACGTGAGCAAAAAAAGCAAACATTTACGGGCGAAGAAACTATTCCTCTGCGAGTTCCGTGCGTTTATTGGAAAACCGAAAACGGTAATTTTTATGCCAGTTCGCCGCCGTTTGATATTGAATTTGTCTTTAATAAAGAAAGCGAGTTAAAGAATCTGATCAAATTAAAAGTTCAGGAAAACTTACGCGGTTCAACGCCGCTGACACTTTCCAATTATCTTCCACCGAACGAATTTTTATTAGAAGAAATTTCGTTTCAATCTCGCCAAAACAAAGCGGAAGCGGATTATTACAAAGAAACTCCGAACCTCGTCGCCGTTGCCGAACCGCTCGGAGGTAAATCAAACAGACAAAAAATTTCCGCCGCATATCAACGTGAACAGGAAGTTGCAGATTTGGTAAAACGTCTGTCGCAGGAAAAAGCTAACGTGATTATTTTGGGCGAAAACGGCGTTGGCAAATCAACCGTTTTGACCAAAGCCGTTCAGCAGATCGAAAAAGACTTGCTCAAAAATGAAAAAATAAAAATAAACGATGATGATGCAGAGAAAAATCCCAAAAATCGTTTTTGGCAAACAAACGGCGGACGATTAATTTCGGGAATGAAGTATCTGGGACAATGGGAAGAACGGCTTGAAGCTGTGATTCGGGAACTTTCCGACATTGAAGGCGTTCTATGCGTGGAAAACTTATTGGATCTAACTCGTTATGGCGGACGCGAGGCGAATGAAAGTTTAGCCGCATTTTTGATCCCGTATTTGCAACGCAATGAAGTTCGTATTGTTTGCGAAGCGACTTCCGCCGAACTCGATGCTTGCCGAAGACTTTTACCGCAATTTGTCAATCAATTTCAAATCGTCCGTCTGCCCGAATTTACGAGCGAAAATGCCTTGAGCGTTTTAACAAACATTGCCGACGCACAATCACGCAACTTAAAAATCGAATATTCAGCAAATGTCATAAACCTTATATACAGACTATTTTCGCGTTTTATGCCCTATCAAAAATTTCCCGGGAAGACGACAAAGTTCCTTAACGAAATTTACGAAACGGCAAAACAAAACCGGCAAAAGGAAATCACGAGCGAAAAGATAATCGAAAGTTTTATCAAATTAACAGGCTTACCCGAATTGTTTTTGCGGGATGAAATAACGCTTGAACTTGAAGACGTGATCGCCGAATTTGAACGAAATGTGATCGGGCAAACACAGGCGATAAAACAGGTTGCAAACAGCGTGACAACTTTTAAAGCGGGATTGAATGATACAAATCGTCCGCTCGGAGTTTTGCTTTTTGCAGGTCCGACGGGCGTTGGGAAAACCGAACTTGCCAAAACTCTCGCAAATTTCTTTTTCGGCGAAGACGGCAAGGAAAAAGAGAAAATCGTCCGTGTTGATATGAGCGAATATTCGCTTTCGGGTTCGGCTTCGCGTCTTTTGACAAAATCCGACGGTTCGCCATCCGATCTGATTCAAAAAGTGCGTGAAAATCCTTTTAGCGTGGTGTTGTTTGATGAAGTCGAAAAAGCCGATACACAAGTTTTTGATGTTCTGCTCGGACTTTTTGATGAAGGGCGTTTAACCGACAAATTCGGGCGTGTAACAAATTTCACTTCAAGCCTTGTAATTATGACTTCAAACCTCGGAGCAGACAGATTTGCCAAAGGCGACATCGGTTTTGGCGAAGACGAAAATATCTCCAACGAAAAGGAAATAAAATCATTTTTCCGCCCCGAATTTTTTAATCGTATGGATTCGGTCGTGCAATTCAAACCGCTTGATAAAGACTCGCTTTATCAAATCACCGAAAAAGAAATCCGCTCCATGGCAAAACGCGAAGGTTTGCAGGAAAAGAGTTTAGAACTTGTTTGGACAAAAGATGTTATCAAATTCCTTGCAGAAAAAGGCTTCGACAAACGCTACGGTGCAAGACCTCTGCAACGCACGATCGAAACGCTTTTGACTTCACCGCTTGCTGAATTTTTGTTGGAAAATAATGATTTAAGAGATACGAAAGTTTCGGTTGAAATTGATAAAAATATGAACTTAAAATTTAAGAAATGAATTCACCACAGAGGCACAGAGAACACAGGGGTTTTTAGGGAAATTATAAGTTACGCAGTTGAAAACATAAAGGCGAATTTAACAGGGATTAAGAGGATAAACAAGGATATGTAAAATAAGTGTTTTATTACTCTTTTATCCTCTTAATCCTGTTCATCCCTGTTTAATATTTCTTTCAACTGCGTAACTTATA
>JBGTHN010000238.1:0-2265 GCA_041746235.1 Pyrinomonadaceae bacterium
GCTTAAGATTGCTTTTGCAACTGAGGGCGGAATCACCGTACTTGAGGGCAGATCGGGCGTGGCTGTGGACAAACAACTAAAAAAGGGGCTTCCGAATTTCTTCGAAAGCCCCATGTTTATTGGTCGGGACGGCGAGACTTGAATTCACGACCTCTCGGACCCCAACCAACCTGAGGGATCAACATAGGTTTTCAAAAACGCTCAAACCCAAGCAAAATCAGGTATTTGCGTTTCACTAACAATGTATAAGTAGATATGCGTCGGCAAAAGTGCAACCATCTTGCAACCAACTTACCAAAGATTATTCCCAATTAGAACGTCGATAAATAACACTGGCGAGAAGAACAAAAATAACACATTCTGGTCAAAAATAAACGCTAATTTTGCTGTCCAGTATTTTGCGACCTTTTCGGGAATCGCTGGAACAAAATGAATTTGATTTAAGGCCCACCTTTACAATGGATTTCCAATTAATTCAAACAAATCACTTTTATAAGTGCGACTAAGTGGTAATTCTTTTCCGGTTTTTAGAAGAATTGTATATTGCCCGTTAAATGTTGAGTGGAGCTCAGCAATTCTTTCAATATTGATTATTATTGAGCGATGGATTTGAAAAAATATATTTGAGTTGAGTTGCTCTGTCATTGCAGAAAGTGTTTGGCGCACTAAATGACTTTTTTGCCCAAAATGTATACGTACAAATTTATCGTCAGCTTTTATATAGTCAATATCATTTGTTTTAAGAAAAATGACTTTTCCGTTTTGTTTGATCAGAATTCGCTCAAGAGGTTTTCTCTCCCTCCCGGAATCATTTAGTAATTCTTTGATTTGAATTGATGTCAGGTTCTTTTCATACTTATTGGATATCAGACTCCGGATATGATCTAAAGCGGTTTCAAATCTTTTTTTGTCGAAGGGTTTTAGCAAGTAATCGATGGCGTGAAATTCAAAGGCTTGAATTGCGTATTGTTCATAAGCGGTAGTAAAAATTATTATCGGCAGATTTTCTTCTTTGAGATCATTTAGCACTTGAAAGCCGTCCATTTCGGGCATTTGAACGTCGAGAAAAACAAGATCAGGTTTGAGATCAATAATTAACTCCAAAGCCTTTTTACCATTCGATGCTTCGCCGATTATCTCAAATTCCGATTCATCTGTTAACAACCGTCGAATATAGTCGCGGGCGAGCGGTTCGTCATCCACAATGATTAATTTTATTGTATTGTCACTCATCAGTTCATTAGTTCATTTAATATAAGTTTGTTTTCAAACGGAATTTTCAGCGATACGATATGTTCATTTCTATCGCCGTCGTAAATCAAAACACATTCGGATTCCTTCCCGTAAATTTGCTCCAAACGCATACGCACATTTTGCAACCCCTTGCCGCTATTCTCATGAATTATTTCGCCATTGATTTTTCTTCCCGATACGAAATCCGTAACTTTTATAATTAGAGCATTTCCGTCTGATGCCGCCGTAATATTTATCTTTCCATTTTCGGCAAAAGGTGCAATTCCGTGTTTGATAGCGTTTTCAACGATTGGTTGCAAAATCAAATGCGGCACTCTTTTAGAAAGTAAACTATCTTGGGCATTTATCTGAATTTTTAAACGGTCGCAAAAGCGAATTTGTTCGATTTCGAGATAATGTCTTGCGAATCCCAATTCTTCATTAAGCGTTACCATTTGTCGGTCGGAGCTATCTAAAGTCATTCGCAGGAACTCTCCCAAACGTGCGATCATTTCATTCGCTTTGTGCGGATCAGATAAATTTAGAGAAGAAATTGAATGCAGTGTATTAAATAGAAAATGAGGCTGAAGTTGCATTTTCAAGGCTTGGAGTTGAGATTTTGAAAGTTCATTTTGGAGATGCAGGTTTCTTGCCTGTTCTTTTTGATAATTGCTGAAAAACAAAATTGATTGAGTAGTGATCACAGTCAAACTATATATCAGCAAACCAATAGCGGTATTTCCGATCGAGAAGGTGTTTTTTAGTTGCTCAAAATATGTATTTTCAGTTTCATAAAATCTGTATCCTATCAGCCAAATTAGAGAAAAATAGCTGAATGTATGAATTAGCGAAAGGAAAATTCCAAGCGGTAAGTGAACCAAAATACTTCGGAGAATACTTTTCAGTTCTTTGACACCGTTTAATTTCACAACTGTATAAACAATTGTTGTGAATAACGCCCAAATATTGAAATAAGAAAAACTGTATAAATAAGCAAGCCAGATGCTCGTTGATTCTTGTCTGTTTTCCGAA
>JBGTHN010000239.1:0-6585 GCA_041746235.1 Pyrinomonadaceae bacterium
GGTTTAACGAATTTTAGACAGAAGAAGTTTCAAGAAACATTTAAGATTTAAGATTCAAGATTCAAAA
Organism: Pyrinomonadaceae bacterium; assembly: GCA_041746235.1. Taxonomy (GTDB): domain Bacteria; phylum Acidobacteriota; class Blastocatellia; order Pyrinomonadales; family Pyrinomonadaceae; genus Aridibacter. Next base: position 68 of record JBGTHN010000239.1, read on the forward strand.
TTTTGAAGTATCAATTTCAATACTATATTCAACATTATCAAATAATTATTTCAATCTTAAATCTTGAACTTTGAATCTTAAATCTTTCTTATCTCCATCCAAGCGTGGCGATTCCGGCGGGAGCGGCGATGTCATCAAATTTCAGGGTGCTGACGGGCAAATTCAAACCGATTTCATCAGGACGCAAAATGTCGAGCGGTTCGCCCAATGCTTCGGTGGTGATTTCGTTTAATCTTTCGGGGGCTATTTGGTTTCCGACGACGAGCAGATTTCGCAAAAGGTTTGAATTGTTTTCGATGGCAAATCGGTCTTGATAATAAACAAGCAGACGATAAATCTCATCATCAATCTCTTCTTCGGTACAGGTTACGGAACGAACCACGGCGGGTTCATTACCATTTAATAAAAGTGCGGTAAATCCATCGCTTTGTGAACTTATTAACAACGAATAATCTTTATAACCATTATTTGTCAACCATTTTGATTCGCTGACAGCACGCGGCAAAATTAAACCGGCTTGCCAACCAAGCGATTCAAAAAGCGTTTCGTATTCATCAATAACGGTCAATTTTACAGCTGTTGCGAAATATCTGGTCTTACCTTCACGATTCTGGGAAATTTTAACGCGATTTATGCGTAGTTCGCCGGATGAAACACCAAAACTTGTTTCGGCTTTCCAATCCAATACTTCTTCGAGTTCCGCTTTTGAAGCAGGTGCATCATCAAGCGTTAAAATAGCGGTTCGTGCCGTATTTGCAGGAAGCGACACCGACCATCTTTTATTTCTGCGTAATCCTGCGTCGGTGATAACACGATCAAGCATAACTAACATTTCGTCACTATTAGAAATGTTTTGCTCAACAAAACTAGGCTCAATTAACCCAACAGGCAGTTCAACTGTGGCGGCTTGTTTAATGCCGAATTGTCCTCTGCCTTCTTTTTGCAAAGCCAATGCCGTGATAGTTTCTTTTTCCAAACCTAGTGCGGCTTTTGGATAATTTGGTTGTATAAGAGTGCTTAACATTTTTATTATTAACTAAACTGATTTTTTGATTTAGTGGAAAAGTGAAAAGATGAAAAGGTGAAAATGAATAATCTGTTTATAAATCAATAAGTTTTAAGAAAAACAATATAATTCTATCAATTTGAAGACAAAACCTTTTCACTTTTCCACTTTTTCACCTTTTCACTTTTAATATTCGCTATATCGCTTTCCGTTGCTGTCCTCACCGTCTGCCAGACTTTTTACATCAACCAAACCTTGTTCACCCTCAGTCGAATTCGGATCATCTCCGGTAATTTGTTGCCATTCGTTTTCCTCAGTTATCGGGTCTTTTGGTTTTTCACGCATATATTTTGCTTCAACTAGATCATCAATTGATTGCGGTGCTTCTCCTTTGTCCGATGTATATTGGTCAATCGCACGACGCATTTGAAATAGATTTTCCTGTAAAACAACTTCGCGGGCGTGTTGAATACTTGTTCGATAAGTCGGCAGAGCTACCGAAAGCAAAATTATCAAAATAAACATTGCTATCAGAAGTTCCAAAAGCGAAAATCCGTGTTGTCCTTTTTTCGTTATTCGTTGTTCATTGTTTCTTGCCAAATACTTAACAATTGACCAATGACAACCAACAACCAACTTTTTAAAATTACCAATCACTGTATTTCTCTCCATTTAACGCTTCTTCGTCCGAACTTGAACGCACATCAAAAACATTTACTTCATCCCAACTTCCGGCATCATCATCCTGATAAGCTGAACGCAAAACCCAATCCTCTTTGCCGGTCATCGGATCAACAGGCAATTCACGCAAATAACGTTTTATTATTTCTTTGTTTTCGCTCAACTCGGTAGCGTTTCTGTCATCATTGCCCAAGCCTCTACCGCCGGTTGCATTGGCAGACAAACCACGCGGTTTAATCTTTACACCTTCGACTAATAGATCCAAAGAAGGTGGAAAACGATCAATGTTGTCAACGGTAAAGATCGTGCAATCATCAATAACGACACGGCTACGTGGATCAAGCGGGATATTTCCGCCACTAACTGTCTGATTTCCGGTTGCTACTGCACCAAGCGGACAAGCCCCGAATGAATCACGTTTGAATTCATCAATCGCATTGCGTAAATCTCGCAAATTCTGTCGCAGACGAATTTCTTTTTCCCGCTTGATCGCATTCTGCGTCAAAGGAATAGTCCCCATCACGAGAATTGCCAGCACTGTTAAAGTTGCGATCAATTCCAATAATGAGTAGCCTTCGGCAAATTTTGATATTAAAATCCTTTTTTGCGTTTTGGCTTTGGACTTTGGATTTTGGGCTTTCAACATATTTTCTTAAAAAGTTATAACAAAATTATTTCCGTCCGCTGTCAAAATACTAAGCATATCGGCTTCAAACGTCATTTCGGGCGTGCCATCTATCAAAGATTCAATTTCGATATAGGCAATAATTCCCGAACTGTTTTGAGCTGTATCTTTCGGCGACGCAAGTGAAACATACATTTTTCCACCTTGATTAATAAATGGTTTTGCAAGTGTTTGTGCAATATCCGCACCAAACACTTCACCGTAACCCACACTTCTGACGGCAACTTTGGTTTCATCAAATCTCAATCCCAAAACCGCCGAGCGAAACGCCATACCGCTTCTGACCATTACGGCAATTTTTGTCTTTTGACCAGCTTTCATAGCCGAGAATTTTGGCATCATCTGAAGCGTTGCCGTTGGTGTATTTTCATTCGGTTTCGCAGTTGATACAAAATTATTTCCGGTTAAGGATATTTCTTTAACAGCAACTGTGTTGTCGGTCGAATCGGAATTTGAATTTAATGTCTTTTCTAAATCTAAAGTGCGAACTCCTGAATCAATCGGACGAACATTTGTCGCAATATTATCGGTTTTTGTCGTTGGTGATTCCGGAACATTAGAATTTGGATTGTCAATCGGGTTTTCAACCTTATCTTTCGGTTGATTACTCGAAACATCGTCGCCCGTTGATTTAACATAAGGAGGTGCATCAGGCAGTTGTACGATTTTATTTTGTTTTTCCAGTTTAGCAAGATTTTGCTGACGTTCGACTTCTTCTCTGAGCAACATTGCCTGCAAAGAACTTCCCGTCGGTGTTGCCAAAGTTCCCGAATCGCGTTCTTCCAAATCTTCGGGCAAAATTGCCGGTGCTCTAATAACTCTTGGCGTTACGGCAATAACAATATCAGTTTGGCTATTATCTTTTGTCGGAGCAGTAAAAAATCTTCCTAAGATCGGTATCAATCCCAAGAAAGGAATTCCTTCTCGTCCTTTTGTTTCCGTGCCTTGAGCGACGCTTGCAAGAAGTAAAGATTTATTATTTTGAATCCTTGCAGTTCCTTTGATGGTTCTTTCTGAGAAAATCGGATTGTCAAATGAACCGCCAATTACGGATTTTGATTCAATTTCCATCGTTACTTGAACATCTTGGTTCGGAAAAACAATTGGCTTAAATTTAAGAGTCAGACCGGTTTGTTCGTAGTTTATAACATCAGCAACAACTCCATTTCCTGTATTATTTGTTCCACCCGTTTGAAAAGTTGCCGTTCTAACCGGAACTCTCTGACCGATCCGAGCCGACGAATCTTCGTTATTAAATGCGTGTATCTGAGTTGAAGCAATAAGTTTTGTATCAGACTTTTTCTGATAAGCAGCTAATGTTGAAGCAGGTAATAAAATTCCGGTTCCAAATGCTGTTGGAACACCTGTTAGAATTCCAAATATATCGTTTCCACCTGTTCCAACGGCTCCGCGTGTCGTTCCGCCTAAATTTATCAGCGACGAAGAGTTTCCAATTTGATTTCCAATCTGTAAAATATCCTGCTTTAAAATCTCGTAAATTTGAACATCCATCACAACTTCGGCACGATCTTTGTCGAGTGATTTTATCAATTTACTCATCAAACGTATATTTTCCGCCGTGTCGCGGATTGTAATACTGTTCGTATCTTCATCGGTTAAAACAATTGTCGGTGTTCTTCCGGGTTGTGCCGGAATCGCTTTTGAAATCAGTGCCGAAACATCTTTGGGATCGGCGTTTTCAAGATAAAAAGTTTTTATTACAAGTTGTTGAAAAAATTGTCGGCGAGTTGAAGAAGCAACTAGAATTGTTCTCGGTCCAACCTTTTCAAAAAACAGATTTTCCTGCAAAAAGATAGCATCAAGTGCCTGTGCAGACGTTACATTTTTAAGTTGAATGGTTATTTTTTGATTATCTAATCTTGAAGCAGAATCAAATAAAACATTTAAATCCAAGCTATCAGCCAACTCACGAATCAACGTCATAATTGGAAACGGATTCGGATGTGTAATATTTCTCAGTACTTCATAGCGTTGTGGAATAACAACATCATCAGGAATTTGATTATCTTTTGCAGAGGTTTTAACCAATTTGACATCAGAATCGCTACCATCGGGATTATCATCACCGTTGACCAAGGCTTTCTGCAAACGCAACATCCGATCCATTTCGGATTTTGCAAGTCCGTTAACCGGATCATATGCGTATGCCTTACGGAACGCAATATAGGCACCTTCGTAATCTTTTTCTTCAGCCAACTTTGTCCCCTTTTCCATATATTGTTGGGAAGCAAAAAACAAGGAGCGAATATAATGCAAACGATATTCGGGATTCTTTGGATTATCAGCAACGGCAAAAGCAAATTCTTCTACGGCTTTATCCCATTCCTCTGCTACCTCGTGCTTCATACCTTGTTTAAAATGCTTTTTGCCATCTCCAATTGCAAAAACTGCGGTCGGTGATAACAAACTAAAAAGCATTATTAATGTGATTAAAAAACGAAATTTAGCTGATATTTTCATAATATTTTATTCGGTTTAAAGTTAATGTTTTGTAAATCTTTCTGCAAAAAATGTGCTACGAACATTTTACACGCTGTTACAAGTTTAAAGTTTCAAAAAGATATTTTTAGAGTTTCAATAATAAACATTTTGAAACTATCACTCGTAAATTGCAAACTTTTGTGTTCAATAATAATAAACTTAATCAACAAACGTAACACGATTTATCTCGTGCAATGTCGTTACGCCTAAAAAAACTTTTTTCACTGCCGATTGTCGCAAACTTGAAAGTCCTTCTTTTTCAGCCTGCCGACGAATCTCCGATCCGGGACGACGATCAATTATCATTTCTCTTATACTATCCGACATATCAAGTAATTCGTGAATCGCCGTTCTTCCGCGATAACCCGTATGATTACAAGCATCACAACCGACATTCATAAAATATTGACGATCTTTAAATTGCTCATAATCTATGTTGGATTGCTCAAATTCTTCCCTCGACGGTTGATAAAGACGTTTACAAGTCGGACATAAAACCCGCACTAATCTTTGGGCAAGCACACAATTGAGAGATGCAACAAAGTTGTATAGATCAACCTTCATATTAAGAAAACGTCCTATCACATCAATCACGTTATTGGCGTGAACCGTTGTAAAAACAAGGTGTCCGGTAAGTGCGGAGTTGATTGCAATATCCGCAGTTTCCTCGTCACGAATCTCCCCGACCATAATTTTATCCGGATCGTGCCGAAGTATCGAACGTAAACCTCTGGCAAATGTTAAGCCTTTTTTCTCGTTGACGGGAATTTGCACAATTCCTTGAAGTTGATATTCCACCGGGTCTTCGATCGTAATAATTTTATCTTCAATATTACTGATTTCATTCAATGCACCATAAAGTGTCGTTGTTTTACCCGAACCCGTCGGTCCCGTTACCAAAACCATTCCATAAGGTTCTTTAATAAAATGTCGGAATCTTTCCAGTTCATCGGCATCAAAACCAACAACATCAAGACTTAAGTTTTTAAATTCTTCGGAGATCTGTTCTTTGTCCAAAATACGTATAACAGCATCTTCTCCATAAACCGTCGGCATAATTGAAACACGAAAATCAACGGTTCTGCCTTTATAACGAACTCTGAATCTGCCATCTTGCGGAACTCTCCGCTCGGCAATATCTAATTCGGACATAACTTTGATACGCGAGATCAATGTTTGATGAAAGGCTATGTCAATCGGATCAACTTTTGCGTATAAAGCTCCGTCAATACGAAATTTAACCTGAACATCGCGTTCGTGCGTTTCGATATGTATGTCGGAAGCACGAGATTCCATCGCATTGTAAATAATCGTATCTACCAGTTTGATGATCGGCGACATATCGGAATCTGTCGCTAAACGGTCAAGGTCTAAAACTTCCTCACCTTGTTCGGTTTCTTTGACAAGCGAAATCTTAAAGGTCGAAGCCGCTTCCTGCATAACTCTCTGCGTTGCATCGCCTTTTTTCAAAACAACGTCTATCGCACCCGTGGTTGCAACATACGGAATGATTCGCACGTTGAGGGCATTTTCAAGTTCGTCGAGAGTTTCAAGATTTGTCGGATCGGACATCGCTGCGTGCAAATTCCGTCCTTCCCGCCGAAGTGGAACGAATTCATTCCGCAACATTAGATCAACCGGAAT
>JBGTHN010000240.1:0-5659 GCA_041746235.1 Pyrinomonadaceae bacterium
ATTTGCGGTTGTGCGGGTGCAAGCGAACTGACCTTTGGCGAGACTCCAAAACCTGAAACCTTTACTTTCTGAGGTATTAATTCTGTAAATATTTTGCTTTCCCGTTTTGGTGATTCTTGTTTCTTGCTTTCTGCCTTTTGTTGAAATCCAAACAAAAAAATACCGCAAACGATTATCAAAATCGCAAATAAACGCTTTTTTATCATTTGTAGAGAATAACAAAAAACCGTCTGTGATAAAACAATTTTCTTAAAGCCCTAAGATTTTTTTTAATGATGGTGTGATCGAGAATTTATCGTAATGCGGTTTTCGTTTATGTAAAAGTGCGATAAGCGTTTGAACTGTTTGACGATGAACTTCCTTAAATTTGGGATTTGATTCGAGTTTGTCCAATATACGGCTTATTGCTTCCGTGATGCTTGCGATGAAAAATTTTTCATTGACCTTTTCTTTCATTTTGATTTTGCCTTTAGCATAATCAAATTTGTCCGCACTCGGATTCATAAAAGGATAATCATCGGCGATTTCTGTTCGAGCCTTACGAAATGCGGCGGAGAAATCGAGCTTTGATTTAGCCAAAGTTTTGTCAATTACGCTTAAAATTTCAACTGTTAAATTTAAGATCATCGTCCAATCTTCCTGTGAAATATCGTTTTGTTTTGCTTTTGTCTCAAACTTATTTGTTAGTCGAAATGGAAAATCCGGTAATATTGTTTCCTTTTTTAATGGATTTTCATCACTTTTTTCTTTTGTCTGAACATTTTCATTTTCAATTTTTAAATTCGTTGTAGTTTTTTTAACTTTTGGCTTTTTCGGTGTTTCTTTCTGCGAATGTCCATTTTGATTAACTGCTTTTACTTTTACTTCAGCAACCGGAAAACTTTCCGTTCCATTTTGGTCATTTTTTTCTGTTGTTTCTAAGTTTTTCTCAGGCAAATTTTCTTCAACCAATTGATAAACATCGATAGTTCCGCCCGGTTCTCTCGCACGTATCAAAAGTCTTTGCAGAGCTTCTTCGCCGTGCGAAATTCTGCCGGAAATCTTGTCGTGTTCTTTGACGCTCATTTGATTATCCGTTTGAATATGAACATCAGCCTCGTAACCATTTAGCTGAATTTTTATGCTCCCGACAAATTGCCGCCGTCGTAGATATTTGATCAATGCCGAAAGATTGACAAACGAAGTATCTAAATTTTGGTGAATCGGACGGTTTTTCATCATTAAAGAAAAAGGAAAAATTATACAATTATTTTGAATTGCTTGATTTAAAATGGATATATTTGGGGAATTTTTAATATACCCTTTCTCATAAAAAATGTTAATATCAATCAAATTCCATTGCAATTCAAAATTTTTCAGATAAAATTTGCAAACACAGAGTTATAAAGATTGTAAATCAGTGCTTCCACGAGCAGTAATACCGAAACCAAAATTTAATAAAAGGAAAAACTTATGAGTAATTTATTCCGCAAGAAATCTATTGAACAAATTAAAGCTGATGCCGCCGCCGGTTTTGTAGAACACGATTTTTCGGAAGCTGTGCCGCAGATTGAAGGCGAAGCAGATTCGAAGATCGAAGCCGGAGACGGAATTCATCTGCGTCGAACGCTTGGACTTTTTGATCTAACAATGCTCGGAATTGCCGCCATTATCGGTGCAGGAATTTTCGCAATGGTCGGAAAGGCTTCTTATAATGGCGGTCCTGCCGTGATCTTTCTATTTATGATCTCGGCAATGGCTTGCGGATTCGCCGCACTTTGCTATGCAGAATTTGCTTCAAGAATTCCGATCGCTGGTTCTGCTTACACATATTCTTATGCTTCGATGGGCGAACTTATCGCCTGGATAATCGGTTGGGATCTGATCGTCGAATACGCCATCGGAAATATTGCAGTTGCAATTTCCTGGTCGGATTATTTTACGGGAATGCTCAAAGGCTACGGCATAAATATTCCATTACATTTCACGATGGATTTTCTAACTGCAAGTCGTGGCTATGAAGCGGTCAATAAAGCCGTTGCCGACGGAGCAGCAATAGATGCTTTAACCAAAGTCTGTGATACTGCGGATGTGGCAATAAATTGTGCTCAAATTGACGCACATTCTGCTTGGGCGAACGCTCCGCAACTCGGAAGTATTGCCGTCGTGATGGATTTGCCCGCATTACTTATCACAGCGATTATGACAACGCTAGTTTATATCGGAATCCGTGAATCAAAACTTACTGCAAACGTAATGACGATTCTGAAAATTGCAATTATTCTACTCGTCATCGGTTTAGGTTTTGGTTATGTAAATCCGGGAAATTGGTCGCCATTTGCACCGAACGGAGCTGAGGGAGTTTTGAAAGGTGTTTCAGCAGTTTTCTTTGCATATATCGGTTTTGATGCACTTGCAACGACTGCAGAAGAAGCAAAAAATCCGACTAAAGATCTGCCGAAAGCGATGATTTTGTCCTTAGTAATCTGCACAATTTTATATATCTTACTCGCACTTGTGATAACAGGAATGGTTTCTTACACGAAATTAAATGTCGGTGATCCGCTTGCATTCGTATTTGGTCCCGAAGGTGCCAACATTCCTTGGGTTGCGACAGTGATTGCCATCAGTGCCGTTATCGCACTCGGAACTGTTTTCTTAGTTTTTCAGATCGGTCAACCGAGACTTTGGATGGCAATGAGTCGTGATGGACTTCTGCCAAAAATTTTCTCCTCAATTCATCCGAAATTTAAAACACCTTGGTTTGCAACGATCATTACAGGTATCGTCGTTGCCATTCCCGCTCTGTTTATGAATTTAACTGAGGTGACAGATCTGGCAAGTATCGGAACTCTGTTCGCATTCGTCGTCGTTTGTGCGGGTGTTTTATTTAAGGAAAAAGAATTTCGCGGATCAACAAGGTATGTGCCGTATATCAACGCACAATTTATTCTGCCCGTAATTCTGGCAATTGTTCTCGGCACCATTTACTACTTCTATCCGGCATTTATTTCGGATTTCTTTACCTTAACTCCTGCCGAAGGCGAATCTACTATCGGAGCATTTACACACAAGATTCCGATGATTATTTATATAATCTTAATGATCACAATGCTTGTTCTGGCTTTTGTTAAAAAATTGTCCTTGATACCTATCTTAGGTTTATTGCTGTGTGCATATTTGATGACCGAACTCGGCGTTACAAACTGGTTCAGATTCGGAATCTGGTTACTGGTCGGTTTGGTAATTTACTTCCTATACGGTAAGAACAATAGTAATTTGAACAAAATAAAAGAAGAATAGGATTCATTAAAATTTATTCTTTGAAAAACGCAGACAATTGAATTGCCTGCGTTTTTTTTTCGGTTAGAACGCGTTCGGTCGGAACGCAATCGTCCCGCTTGCAATGGACGCCACTGCGTTCAAGAAAAGGTGGCAAACTTTAAAGTCCCTTTAAATCTTTAAAGTTCGCTATCCTTTTTTCGTGCTGACGCACTCATTGCAAGCGTCCCACTTGCGTTCCTAGTTTGGAAAACCGCTCAATCCGCTCACCTAATTTGATTTTCTGGTTGAACTTTGTCAATCTATTTATAGAATTTTTTTAACAAGCAAAGGGAAAACACCTATGGCAGAGCATATTTTAACGAGAGATTTAACTCTGGATCCGCCGATTGAGGAAGTTTTTGAATTTTTCTCGAATGCAGTAAATTTGGAGAAGATAACGCCACCGGAATTGAATTTTCAAATAACCACTCCACAACCGATCGATATTAAAAAAGACACTTTGATTGATTACAAATTAAAATTGCGTGGAATTCCGATCTCGTGGCAGACAATAATTTCCGAATGGAATCCGCCATATTCATTTACCGACGAAGCCTTGAAAAGCCCTTATAAACAATGGATTCATCGTCATACTTTTGCGGAAAACGAAGCTGGCAGAACGGACATAATAGATGAAGTTCGTTATCGTCTGCCGTTTGAACCGTTTGGTGATTTAATGCATTGGTATGTGCGTGGTGAGTTGGATTATATTTTTGATTTTCGTCAGAAATCTGTGGCAGAAATTCTTTTATCTGATAAGTGAAAGGTGATAAGAAAAGAATTGATTTTCAGTTATCACCTTTCACTTATCAGATAATTTCAGTTTCCCATTCAAATATCGGACGAACCACGCCTTGCATCGTTCCTGCAAAATCTCCTCGTGCGGAATTGCCTTCTAAACTATCAGTGATCAAAAATGCGGAAACGTCGCGTTCGTTGAAATGTTCGGTCAAAGGTTCATAAGTCGTGGCAGCTACTGCGACGAAAAAATTTCCTTCGGCGAGGAAGTTAGAGGGAATTTTTGCACGGCTTGTGTATGTTCCTTTGCGGCGTTTTTTGTGTCGCCATTTTTCATTTAAATCGTTGGAAACAAATACGCAAATTCCTTCTTCGTTATATAATTGAAAACTCGGCATAAGTATTTTTTCGTCTTGCAAAATCTCGTAGGTCATTTCGATAAAAACGGGTTTTCGTATATCAAATGTCGTTGTGTTTTCGCCTGTTTCGTCCAAAATTCTAACTTGTCTTAACTTAGCAATATCATTTCCCGGAGCGTCTTCGAGATTTTTCCAAACTCTGTTTGAAGAAGTTTCGAGCTGCGAATTCAGATAAAAACTAACGACATCATTTGCTTCGCCATCTTTGGCAATTTCGCCGTCTTTTATCCAGATCGCACGTTTGCAAAGCCTTGTAACAGCTTGCATATTGTGCGACACGAAAATTATTGTGCGACCTTTTTTATTGACATCACGCATCTTGCTCAAACATTTGCGTTGAAATGCCAGATCGCCAACGGCGAGAACTTCGTCAACCATTAAAATTTCGGGTTCAAGATGTGCGGCAACTGCAAATGCGAGGCGTGTGAACATTCCGCTTGAATAATGTTTTATAGGTGTTTCAAGAAATTCTTCCATTTCGGAAAAAGCGACGATCTCATCATATTTTGCTTCGATCTCGCTTCTTTTCATACCGAGAATCGCACCATTTAAAAATATGTTTTCTCGCCCCGAAAGTTCCCTGTGAAAACCTGTTCCCACTTCCAAAAGACTTCCTGTTCTTCCACGCAAAATCGCTTCGCCGCTTGTAGGTTTTATTATTCGTGAAAGAATTTTTAAAAGCGTAGATTTTCCCGCTCCATTGTTGCCTATCAATCCGACTGTTTCGCCTTCTTCAACTTCAAAATTTATATCTTTTAACGCCCACAGTATCTTTTGTTTTTCGTCGCTTTTTTTCAAAAAATCAAACGCACCGAGAAATACATCCCGCACAGTCGTTTTTTTATGTGACGAACGCAGAACGTATCTTTTTGATAAATTTTCTACTTCTATAATTTTCATTAAATTCAAAAACAATTAACAGTGATGAAAGAGATAAACAGGGATTTTTTAAATGTTTTCATCCTCTTCATCCTTTTAATCTCTGTAAAATATCTTGTGTTTATCAATGATTAGTTTCTTACAATAAATCCGCAAAATCATCTTCTAACCTGCGAAAGACAAAAAGCGAAACAAAAAATAAAACAAATGTAACACCGAGCGAAATTCCGAAAGTCGTCCAATTTAATTCTGTTCCAAAAAGTATATGTCGAAAACCATCGAGCAAACCTGTAACCGGATTTAATGCAAAGATCGGACGC
>JBGTHN010000241.1:0-5289 GCA_041746235.1 Pyrinomonadaceae bacterium
GTTACATTTATTCCGCGTTCTTCGGCGATATGCATTGCGTTGACAACATTAACTCTGGCGGAAACATTTTCGAGTAAACCCGAAAGAAACGCACGGGTTATCGGCGAAGCATCTTTTTCGGCAAGTTCGCCCGAATATTCAATTTCAACTTCATTAACGGCTTCTTCATTTATTACCTGCGTTTGAAAACGTCCAAGACGTTCCGCCAAATCAATATAAGGTTGAAATGCTTCGAGTTCTTTTGCCGCAAGACTCGGAGCGTTTACGGCATTTCTCAATTCGCCCGTAATCAAATAATCACGCATCTGCTCGGCAACTGTAAAAGCAACACCCTCTTGGGCTTCTTTGGTCGAAGCACCTAGATGCGGAGTCGTAATAATTTGCGGATGATGAAGCAAAGGCGAATCTTCGGCGACAGGTTCAACCGAATAAACATCCAAAGCCGCACCGGCAACAATTCCATCTTCAATCGCTTCTAATAAAGCATCTTCATCAACCAAACCGCCTCTCGCACAATTAACAATTCTCACACCTTTTTTCATCTTGGAAAAAGCATCTTTGCCAACAATTCCGCGTGTTTCATCCGTAACCGGCGTATGAATAGTTATAAAATCCGCCTTTGCCAAAACATCGTCTAATTTGCCAATTTCAATTCCAAGTTCTTTTGCCTGTTCTTCGGAAACGAACGGATCATAAGCAAAAATATTCATCCCAAAACCCTTTGCTATTTTAACAACATGCTTTCCGATTCTGCCTAAACCGATTACGCCGAGAGTTTTTCCATAAAGTTCAACGCCGACAAAACTCTTTTTATCCCAAGTTCCTGCCTGCAACTTGGCGTGTGCTTGCGGAACATTTCTGGCGAGTGAAACTAAAATCGCAAAGGTGTGTTCGGCGGTCGTGATCGTATTTCCGTCGGGAGCATTCATCACAACAATTCCGCGTTCGGTGGCGGCTTTGACATCAATATTATCAACGCCAACTCCGGCACGTCCGATGACACGGAGTTTCTCCGCTTTGTCCATTATGTCGGCGGTAATTTTTGTCGCACTTCGGACAATTACACCATCAAAATCCTTTAATCTTTCGATCAATTCTTCGGGCGATAATTTCGTTTCTTTGACGACATTTATTCCTGCATCACGTAGCGGTGCGAGTTTTTCATCGTTGACATCATCGGCTATAAAAACTTTTATGTTATTCATTGTTAATTGTTATTTGTAAATGGTTTATTTAATTTTTTCGTTTATGTTAGCATTATGAAAATTGTCTATAAAGTTGATAAAACAAATAGCAATTAACCATCAACGATTAATTATTTAAACATTATGGAAATTTTTGCTTACAAAGAAGGTGAAAAAGCAGTAAGAGAAAATATTACTGTTGCGGAACTACCGAAACTTGTTGCTGATGAATCTGTTGTTGTCTGGGTTGATCTGGACATTAGAAATGCCGAAGAGTTAAGAGAAGCGGAACAAATTTATAAAAACGTATTTAATTTTCATCATCTGACAATCGAGGATTCCCGCGAAGCCAGAAATCAGCCGAAGGTTGAGGAATTTGCCGATTATTTATTTTTCATCGTTCACGGAATTAAGACTGAGACCAATACTTCTAATTTTAAGACCAAAGAACTTGACGGTTATTTAGGCAAAAATTTTGTCGTTACAAATCGCAACGAAGATTTTCGCAGTATTGACAGCGTTAAAAGACAGATCAGAAATAATCCGCGAGCGATGCAACGTGGTGCGGCTTATTTACTTCATCAAATTTTAGATAGATTAGTAGATTTTTATATGCCGATCGTTGATGATTTTGATGCAGCGATCAACGAACTCGAAGATCGTGTTTATGAAATGGACACGGGTGACAATGCAATTTTAGAAGAAATTATGGATTTGCGAAGAAGTGTTGCACGTCTAAAAAGAATTTCCACACGCCAACTCGATGTTCTTTACCGCATTTCACACGGCGAGTTTCCGCAAATTCCCGAACATATTTTGCCGTTTTACAGAGATGTCCACGATCATTTACTTAGAATTTACGATATGGCGGAAAGTTACAGAGATTTGGTTAGCGGTCTTTTTGAGATACATTTCAGCGTTACTGCCAACAAAACAAACGATGTGATGAAATTCCTCGCTTTAATTTCCGCAACGATGTTGCCGCTGACGCTTTTATCCGGTATTTACGGAATGAACTTTGAAAATATGCCGCTTTTACATTCTACTTACGGCTATTTTATAACGCTTGGAATGATGGTTATGATCTTTTTTGCTTTGATCGCTTATTTTTGGCGAAAAGGTTGGTTTTAATTACTCAATTTGCAGGTATTTATTAACTTGCGTGAAATATTTTCTGAATTAAGTTATTATATGTCTTATGAATTGTTTACAAAAATTTGTGGATAGAGAGTTATTTGTGGCGAAACGTTTGTTAAAAAATCCGAGAACTGCACACAGATTTTTTGCAATTTTGGTGATGGTATTATCTTTTTTCTATTTTCTCAGATGATCAAAGATCTTCTTCACCTGTAAATCTCCAAACCCGTAAATATCTTCTCTTTTGTTAAACTCTTTGAACACTTCTCCAAAATTCGTTTCACCATCTTTCATTATATCGCCATCTTTCATTATATTTTTCAAAGTATTTTTCGGACGGGTTTCAATTTCACACGCTGCTTTGCAAACTTCTTTTAATGTCGGAAAACTTTTTGCTTCTGTTTCACTTAAACTTTCTAATTCAATAAAATCTTTGTTTTGAAATGCTTTCCACAAATCTTTTCCCAATTCTATATCGTCTTTACTAATTTTAATTCTTTGCTCAAAACTTATCTTTAATTCATCTTCAGCCAAATATCCAAAACCTTTCCAAATATCTTTTTCGTCTTTAACTATCGGATAAACAATATAGATTTCGACATTCTTCTCACTCAAAAGCGATAAACAAAACCACAGATTCACCTGACAAAATAATTCATATTCAAACCAAAGATTTATCTCATTGCCGTCGGCATTTTCAATTAATTTCTCAAATTCGCCTTTAACTTTCTCTTTATAAAAATTGTCGGGTTTAATAGAAGAATTGCTTAAATAATCATCTCGCAAATTCCAAAATTCCTCTAAATTCTCTGCCATCAAATCACCATCGATCAAACATTCCCGACAGACAATTATTTCGCCTTCGATGTTTGTTTTTTTGAATGGCTCAACCAAAGAATCGCCTGCTAAAACGTGAATTTTCATATTGATAAACTGATCGCGTATAAAATGCTTAAACAAATTCCGGCGTAAACTCCCGCCAGAAGATCATCCGCACAAACTCCGAGTCCGGCTGGCAGATTTTGCAGATAATCTATCGGATAAGGCTTTGTAATATCGAAAAGGCGGAAAAAGAAAAACCCCGCAAATATCAACCACCACGAAGTTAATAAAGGGACGAACAAAAACACCAACAAAACTCCCATCACTTCATCAATAACGATCTTTTGCGGGTCTTTATCACCAAAAAGTTTTGTTGCGTGTCCCGAAGTTCTTATTCCGACAAGACACAAAAGCAAAAACAATACGAGATTGACAACCCAAAACCACGCCGTTATTTCCGAAACTTCCCAACCGCTGGCAATAAAAAACTCTAAACTTTGTGCTTCGGCGGAAACTATTCCGAAATAGATCAAAATCCCGACAATCGAACCCCAAGTTCCGGGTGCAAGCGGTAAATATCCGACACCGCAGGTTGTAAAAGCCAACGAAAAATAATCAAAGAAAGTTTTCGCTTCTACTTTTTGGGTTTTAAGTTGTTTTTCTTCTATCGAAGCAGAAACTTCGGCGATTTCTTTTGAATCCGACATAAATTAAAATTGTGTTCTGTTTAGAATGAAATCGCTGTTAGTATATAATCTAAAACATCATTTGGAAAAACACATTATTTCTTTGAAGGAACAAATATGAAACGCTGTTCACAATGCAACCGAACTTATACCGATGAAACCCTGAATTTTTGTTTAGATGACGGAACTGCACTTGTTTCCACAAAAGATGCTTTAACTGATGAAAACATTGCTCGTCCAACCGAAGAAAGAACAGAAATACTTTCCCACGAACAGTTAATTATTCCTTCTACACCACAAGCGAAAACATCAGATCAGTCATTTGATCAAGAAACCATTGTTAATCCGCAATCTTCACCGGCAAACTTTTCCCAACCGCAAACCGTTCAAAAAGGCGTAAGTCCGATGTTTGCATATTTATCTATTGGGCTTTTAGCGTTATTGGTTTTGCTTGTTGGTGGTGGACTTGTAGCCTTGATTACTTCAAATTCAGCAACATCTCCAAACGAAAATACTGAATTGGCGAAAAATATATCTAATGCAAATGAATCTAATACAAATGAAAATGATGAAGAAAATATTGATTCTTCAACATTATTAGAACCATCAAAGACAAGTCCCAAAAAACAGGAAGATAAAAAAGAAACTCCAAAACCGTCCGATAAACCAAATACAGATCAAACTCCGGCATCAACACAAACACCATCTCCTACGGACACTCCAAAACCGGACGATGGAAAATATTTTGTTATTCTCGGCTCATTTCCACAATCACAATCCGCTCAAGCCCAACAGCGTCTGCAAAATGCACGCAATAAAGGTTTGTCAGCAAGAATTGTGAACACAAGTAATCATCCCGGTTTGCGAAGCGGTTTGATCGCAGTTGTAATGGGACCATATTCAAAAGCGGCGGCACAAAGTGCTTTAGGTAAAGCACGTTCAGTATCTTCGGATGCTTATGTTAAAGCAGGTAAATAACAAAATGAAAAATAATAAACTTTCTATATATACGGTCTTGGTTATATTCTTCGCGTTAACAATTACTTCGTGTTCAAATCAAAATAATCCCGTTATCGCACAAGTTTCTAACAAAGAAATCAACAACACTTCGGATTCCAATAAATCCGCTAACACGACTCCAACACTGACCAAAAAAATTGAAACTCCAAAAATAACCAAACCCGAAATAATTTCCCGCACAGCTTGGAAAGCTAAAAAACCCGTCGGAACAGCTACCGAACACACGATCAAATACATCACGATCCATCACACGGCTACAAAACAAAAACCGAAGACTACGATCGAAAAGAAACTGCAAAATCTACAAAATTTCTCACAAAGCGAAAGCAAACTCGACACGGGAAAAATAAAACCCGCTTGGTTTGATGTCCCGTATCATTATTATATCGCCGCCGACGGCAAGATCGCTGAAGCCAGAGAGATCAAATTCGCCGGCGACA
>JBGTHN010000242.1:0-4999 GCA_041746235.1 Pyrinomonadaceae bacterium
GCGAATATCGTTATGTCAAAGATCTATCAAGATTTTACTCCTACGGAAGCGGCAGCGATTACGCACTCGGAGCGATGTATGTTGCTTACGAAGACAAAACAAAATCTGCCGAAGACATCGCCAAGATCGGCATCAAAGCAGGTGCAGAATTTGACGACAGCACAGGTTTGCCGATGACTTGTTACAAAATAAAATTGAAGTAAACGGATTACGGAATGTAACCGATTTGACTGGAAACTTTTGCGGCAGATTTAACAATTAATTCTATCAATCTGGGCATATTTGTTTTATCAATTTGCAGAATCGTGCTTGAAGCTCCGATTGCGGCAATGACATTTCCTTTTGCGTCGAAAATTGGTGCGGCAAGACAACGGACTTCCAAAGAATTTTCTTCGTCATCAACAGCAAACCCTTGCGATCTGACTTTTTTTATTTCCGCTAAATATCCTTTTATGGAAGTGATAGATTTACGGCTTTTTCTTTCCATTCCACGTAATTTAAGGATACTTTGAATTTCTTCATCAGACATTTTTGATACTAAAACTTTTCCGATCGCCGTTGTGTGAATCGGCAGACGATGACCAACCCATATATCCATTCTAATAAAACTCTTTTCATTCTCAACTTTTTCAACATAGACGGCACGACCATTATCCAAAACCGCCAAATGTGCTTCGGGCAAACGGGATTTTTTTAGGAATTCCAGCAAAACAGGTTTAGCAATTTCGCGTATATCAAGATGCGTTAGAGCATCGCCTGTTAGACTCATTAATTTCAAACCAAGCCGATATTTTCCGCTCGAATCTCTTTGCAGATAAGCACGATTTTCCAAAACTCTTAAAATATAACTCGCCGAACTTTTCGGAATCTTCAAGCGACGGCTCAAATCCGCATTGCTCAAACCTCTTTTGCTTTCGGCTACCATTTCAATAATAGATAAAGCCCTTTCGACGGCGTTTGATGTTGTTTCTTGTGACATAACTTTATTTGCGATTTACGATTTATTCGATTATTTATTCTAAGTTTTTATACATTCATTATCAATCTTCGTTCGAGATTGTGAAAAAGTGTTCAATATACTGAACGGTCATTCATTTTCAGTTTACATTGAATTTGATTCGGTTTAACCTGTTCCCATATTCAGAACTGATGTTCAGTATCTTGAACAATATATTTTAGGAGACAATTTATGAATCAAACCACATCCGAGCGAAAATTCGATCCGCGTATCAATCAAGCTCCTTATAATTTTCATATAGAGAAACATTTAACAATAGATTTTGCAGATTTTTTGAGAAGTTTGCACGATGAATTTACACCACGTCAGCAAGAACTCGCCCGCCAACGCATTCAAGTATTAAATGAATCGCACAAAGGCAATCTGCCTGATTATCGAGAAACAAGCGAGGAAGTAAGCGTTGATTGGAAAATCGAACTTCCAACCTGGTGCGAAGACCAACGAAATCAAATGACGGGACCTGCGGATGACGCGGCTTTGGTCGTCAAGATGCTCAATTCCGGTGCTCCCGGCGTGATGATAGACATTGAAGATTCGATGGCGAACACCTGGGAAAATCTTGTGCGGGGAATTGAAAACTCGATCAAAGCTCTGCACGGAGAATTAACTTATTACGACAATAAACGGAACAGTGAAGTTTCGATCAAAGATTCGGAAACCGTGATTTGGACAAGAGTTCGCGGGCTACATTTGAATCAAGCTGGAATTTATTCGGACGAATTAGTTTCCGCTTCTGTTTTTGATGTCGCACGAGTCGCATTCGGAGTTGATCGGTCAAAACTCAAACATAATCTTTCATTCTATATTCCAAAATCAGAATCGGCAGAAGAAGGTTTATTTTGGCGTGATCTGTTTGAAAAAATTGAAGCAAAACTTGGTTGGGAAAAAGGTTATATCAAATGTATGGCACTCGTCGAAGCACATCCGTTTGCATTTCAGTTGGAAGAATTTATCTACAATCTGCGTGACCATATTTTGGGTTTGAATCTTGGACGTTGGGATTATATGGCGAGCCTTATTCATTTTAATTTAGAAAATAAAGATTGGGTCTTGCCCGATAGAAATACTATTCCTTCGGACGTTGCATTTTTTCAAAATTTACGTGAATTGCAGGTTGAAATTTGTCATAAACACGGACTTCTAGCAATTGGTGGAATGACGGCATTGTTTCCAAGTCGTGCCGATGCGGAACTCAATGAACGTGCATTAAAAAGTTTGGCGGCAGATAAGAAAAATGAAGCAGATGTTGGAATGGATGGAGCTTGGACAGGACATCCAGATCAAAATGAGGTTGCCGTTGCACAATTTCCAAAACCAAATCAAATTGATGTTCGCAAACCGAATCTTGAAGCAAAACCAAATTTGCGTCCCGTTCCAGAAGGTATCGGAAAACACACTCTGGACGGAACACGAGCCGCAGTTCGGACGGTGATTCGTTATCGCCAAGGAGTTCTTAGCGGAAACGGTGCATCGCTTCTTGATGGTTATATGGAAGACCTTGCGACCGATAGGATTTACCGTCTGATGATTGCTCAACGTATGAAACACAGCGATTTGGTGAAAATTACGGATGATGGAAAAGAAGTAAAACACACGCCGGAATTCATCACGCAAATTTTTGATGAAGAATTACAGAAAATTCTAAATGAATTACCCGAAGATGTGCGTGAAGTTGAAACGGGACGATTTACACAAGCACGAAAAATCAGCGAAGAGATGATTACGAACGGACACTTTGACCCGATTTAAATTATTACAAGACATTCGTTTGTGGTGAATATTTGGCGGATAGATTTGATAACACAACTAAAACCTAGAGTTTGCCGCAAACGATTTATTTCAAAAATAAGGAGAACTTTTTAATTATGACAAAAGAGGAACAGATAAAGGAAATCGAAAAAGATTGGGCGGAGAATCCGCGTTGGGAAGGCATCAAGCGTAATTATACGGCGGAAGATGTCTTGAAACTTCGCGGTTCGATTAAGGTTGAACACACGATTGCACAACTTGGAGCGGAACGCTTATGGAAAATGATGAAAGAGGAATCCTATGTGAATGCTCTTGGTGCGTTGTCCGGCGGACAAGCGATTCAGCAAGTGCAAGCGGGACTAAAAGCAATTTATTGCAGTGGTTGGCAAGTTGCGGCGGACGCAAACGTCGCGGGGCAGATGTATCCTGATCAGAGTCTCTACCCCGCCAACAGTGTGCCTGAACTCGTCAAAAAAATTAATAACTCATTACAACGCACAGACCAAATATACTCCACCGAAGGAAAAAATGGAATTAACTGGTTCGCACCGATTCTTGCCGATGCCGAAGCGGGATTTGGCGGAAACCTGAACGCATTCGAACTGATGAAATCAATGATCGAAGCCGGAGCGGCGGGCGTTCATTTTGAAGACCAATTATCATCCGCAAAAAAATGCGGACACATGGGCGGAAAAGTTTTAGTTCCAACGAGCGAAGCGGTTCAAAAACTCGTTGCGGCTCGTCTTGCGGCAGATGTTTGCGGAGTTCCGACAATTGTCGTTGCTCGAACGGATGCCAACGGAGCGAATCTTTTGACGAGCAATATTGATGAAAATGACCAAGAATTTACAACCGGAGAAAGAACCGTCGAAGGTTTTTATCACGTCAAAGCAGGATTAGATCAAGCAATCTCACGCGGACTTGCTTATGCACCTTATGCAGATCTGGTTTGGTGCGAAACGTCTGAGCCGAATCTGGAAGAAGCGAAGAGATTTGCCGAAGCGATCCACGAAAAATATCCGCATAAAATGCTGGCATATAACTGTTCACCATCGTTTAATTGGAGGAAAAAACTCGATGACGAAACGATTGCAAAATTTCAAGATGAACTCGGGAAAATGGGTTACAAATTTCAATTTATTACTCTGGCTGGTTTCCATTCGCTTAATTATGCGATGTTCCAACTGGCGAAAAGTTACGGAGAAAAACAAATGACCGCATATGCCGAATTGCAGGATGAAGAATTTGCATCGGAAGTTGATGGTTATCGGGCAACCAAACATCAGGCGTTTGTTGGAACAGGATATTTTGACGCACTAACACAAGTTATTTCAAGCGGACAATCGTCAACCACGGCTCTGGCAGGTTCAACCGAAGAAGAGCAATTTGAGGAAGTATTTGTTCAAGAGAAATCTGCTGTTGCCGTCTAGTTTTATCAAGACATTTTAGACTTATTACGGGATTGTTTTTTAATTAAAGCAATCTCGTTTTCATTTTTTGAAAGTTTTCTCATATACTTCACACTACAGAGAGAATAAAAACTTATGTCAACGATTGTAGTAGTAAAAAAAGATAATAAGACGGTTATTGCCGCTGATACATTAACGACTTGCGGAAACACGAAAGAATCTGCGGCTTATGTGGTAAATCACGAAAAAATTCTTAAATATAAAGATAATTATTTGGGAATTTCCGGTTCGGCAAGTTTGCAAATTGCCTTGAACAATTTTTTGTCGAAAACAAAGAAGAAAATCTCTTTAGCAAAGATTCCCGATATTTATGAATTCGGTTTGCTTTTGCACGCTGAATTAAAGGATAAACATTTTTTGCGTCCTGATGATGAAGAGGATTTTGAAACATTTCGCGGCGACATCTTAATTGCCAATAAACACGGAATTTTCGGTTTAAGTTCCTATCGCTATGTGCAGGAATATACAAAATTCTACGCTAACGGAAGCGGCGGCGAATATGCACTCGGAGCAATGTTTGCGGTTTACGGCGACGAAAATAAATCCGCCGAACAGATTGCCGAAATCGGTGTGCAAGCAGGAACGGAATTTGATGATGGTTCAGCTACACCGATTCACTCACATATTATACAGTTGTAGAGGTAGAGAGTTACAGGAAGTTACAGGAAGTTGCAGAGTTACAGAAAGTTGCAGATAGTTTCAAAGTCAATACGTTTGTAAATTGATTTAACTGATGCCTTAAACTCTGCAACTTTCCGCAACT
>JBGTHN010000243.1:0-9355 GCA_041746235.1 Pyrinomonadaceae bacterium
TTGTTTGGTTGACTAAAAATTGCAGAATTGAAAAACAAAACTATTGCAAACAGTAGCAATATAAATCTTCCCACTTCATTTTTTGCGACAAACAATTGCATAGATTAGAAACCTCAATTTATTATAGAACAAATAAAAGCAGAAAAGTTGCATAATGACCAGTATCAATTTTTTGCAAAGAACACTATAAAAATATCTATATTTGCAGAATATACCAACAACTATAAATCTTATAACCAATAACTCTGATGAATTTTACGTGAATTTTTTTCTAAAATCCGTTAATATAGCTGGAAAATTGGTTTTTTTGGACTTACGAGGGGAGAATCTAAATGAAATTCAAATATTTAGGCTGTCTGATGATAATGATTTTGGGGACGTTATTTGTTGCTGCTCAAGAGCAATTTGATATTGACTCATTAATTGAGGATGTTTCAATTGACAGGCAACAAGACGCATTCTCCAATTATTCCTATAAAATGGAATTTATCAGATATAAAAAAACTTTTTATGGCAAAGATAAATTGGTTAAGCGGTTTGATGTTGTTCTCCCTTCAACTATGCCCAAAAATCGCCGGTATCAACACCGTTTGTTGCTCGTTTATGATAGCAGTCAAAATCTGACGCAACTTGATATTGTTAATAGCAGGAAGCAAATTATTAAAGACCTTGAAGATGTTGAGAACGAACAACAGAATATTAATGATCAAAATAATACGAAACCAAATACGGGTGGTTATTTAACTCTCCGTGCCACCACAAACATTTCCAATAGATTTACATTAGGTGTAAATATTTTGGAATTACTCAAAGGTGCGGATTTTAAAAATTACAAAGAATTAAAAGTGAATGGACGAGATACGATTTCCCTTGATTTTCAACCACCTGCGGATAAAGTTTACAACGGTGATTTATTTTATCTCGGACGAATTGAAGGCGTAGTCTTGATTGATAAAATAGATAAACGGGTTGTTGAAGTAGAAGCATTTCCGTTAGGAAAATTAGAAGAATATCGAAACCAAACTCCCGAACAGCGTGAAGAATTTAGAGCTTTTCATTATTTACAAACTCGTGTGCCGGAAGGTTTCTGGTTTCCAAAGTCGGTTTCGCTTAACTTTATGAAATCTCCAAAAGATTTTGACAACGTCGAAGTAAAAGTCCAATTCACATTTAGCGATTATAAACAATTTGTTGTTAGTGTAGATAATTACAGAGTCCAATCAAGCAATGAAACTGAAAATAAACCGGAAAATGAACCGGAAAATTAGCAAAAAACTCAAATAAAACAAACAAAAAAAGATCGAATATTCTTGAGGCGATTTGGTAAGTTTTTATATTTGTTATGAATGAATTATTTGAATGGAATCCTGAAAAAGCCAAATCGAACTTAAAAAAAACACGGTGTTAGTTTTGAGGAAGCAGAAACCGTATTTTTTGATTCGCTCTCACTAACTGTTTCTGACCCATTGCATTCTGACAATGAAAATCGTTTTATTATCACGGGTTATTCAAATCAACAAAGACAATTAGTTATTGTTCACACCGATAGAAATGATAAAATAAGAATTATTAGTGCAAGATTGGCTACGGCTAGCGAAAGAAGAAAATATGAACAAGAAAATAAATGAAGATGTCGAAATGTTGGACGAATATGATTTTTCTGATGGAGTTCGCGGAAAATATATTGACCGTTTAATGAAACATAAGAATGTTGTGGTGCTTGAATCCGATGTTGCCGAAGTTTTCAAAGATTCGGAATCGGTAAATCAGGCTTTGCGTGGATTATTACCTGTTATCCAAAAACAGGCGGAAAAAGTTCAACAATAAAATTCAATGACAATAAAACAAACGGAAAAAGGCTCGAATATGCTTGAGGCGATTCGGGAAGGGATTTTTGAATCAATGTCTGCTGACGAAAGCGTTTTTGT
This sequence comes from Pyrinomonadaceae bacterium, assembly GCA_041746235.1. Classification (GTDB taxonomy): domain Bacteria; phylum Acidobacteriota; class Blastocatellia; order Pyrinomonadales; family Pyrinomonadaceae; genus Aridibacter. Next base: position 1,929 of record JBGTHN010000243.1, read on the forward strand.
GATCGGCGAAGATGTTGGGCGTTATGGCGGAGCGTTTAAGGTTACGGAAGGATTGCTTGATAAATTCGGCGAAACTCGTGTGATTGATACACCAATCTCCGAAGCCGCAATTGTTGGTGCGGCTTGCGGTGCGGCTTTGATGGGAATGAAGCCGATCGCTGAATTCCAATTCATAGATTTTATCTCGTGCGGCTTCGATATGCTTACAAATTATGCAGCAAAATCTCGTTACAGAGGTTGCGGTGGAATCGGTGCGGTTTTTCGCGGTCCGTGTGGTTCGGGAGTTCGTGGCGGACCATTTCATTCTATAAATGCCGAAGCACTTTTCTTAAATACAGCAGGTTTAAAAATCGTCGAACCTTCGACGGCTTACGATGCCAAAGGCTTATTAAAAGCGGCGATCAATGATCCCGATCCGGTTTTATTTTTTGAACATAAAAAACTTTACCGTATGCCACGCTTGCGGGAAGAATTGCCGACGGAAGATTACACAGTCGAGATTGGCAAAGCACGAATTGCGAGAGAAGGAACTGATCTATCAATAATAACTTTTGGTGCTCAAACTCTAAACGCTCTCGACGTGGCGGAAAAATTATCGGAAGAAGATGGATTAAACATAGAAGTAATAGATTTGCGAACGCTCGCACCGCTCGACAAAGAAGCGATTTTATCAACCGTCAAAAAAACAAACCGTGTCCTGATCTTGCACGAAGCGAGTTTAACAGGCGGAATCGGCGGCGAACTCTCCGCCATCATCGCCGAGGAAGCGTTTGAATGGCTCGACGCTCCGATAATCCGTGTCGCTTCAATAGATTCGCCCGTCCCATTCGCACCACAGATGGAAGATTATTATCTGCCGAGTCTTGATGAAATTACTGATGCTTGTCGAAAATTGGCGAGTTATTAAAGGAATGAGTAAATCGCATTTCTAAGATTATTTTTTTGATAAACATAGATATTTATTGATATTGTATTACACATCATCATTTATGTTAGAAATCAAACTTTTATGGGTAGTTAAGTAAAAGAAAGTAGGCGAATTATGTGTAAAAGAATTGTTACAATGAGATTTATTTCTCTGACGCTGTTAATAGCAGTAAATTTATTTTGTTTTTCTCCTTACGTTGATGCACAACAAAGAAAGATACCGAAAGACCCTTTTCAAATTACCGATTCTTCGACCGGCACACTGATTTCCGAAGTTCTTGTTATTCCACGTTATTCTTCTTGTTCAGGAATTGCTATTGCACCTGAAGGACCGGGTAAAGGCACTTGTCGGGATTATTTGGACAAGCCGTTTTTATACACACCCGGAGAATCATTTAAGTTAAAAACACCAAAATTTACCGGACTTCCTCTGTTTCCGATTTTTATTGGTAAAGGGCGAACAATACACGGAATACTTATTGTTGCAATGAAGTATCGTCCTATATTTATAAGCAATTTATGGATATATAATGAAGACGAAAGAAATTTAAAATTAACATCGGTTTCTGATGATGAATGGTCTTTGATTATGAAGGAAAAATTAGAACCGATAGTTAATGAACCTCAGTTTAACTGCACAGATTATCGTTTTTGGGACATTCCCAAAGACGAATGCAGTTTTTATGTTTATTACAACGAAAAAGAGCAAGAACTGGTAAAATCGTTTCTTCAATTAGATTAGAAGACAAATATTCACACAGGTAAGTCACTTGAAATTGTAGTGATTAACAATATGTAGAAGATTATTATTTGCCTAGTTTGGATGAAATAACAGATGCGTGTAGAAAATTAGCAGATTATTAACAAGAATTATTATGTCGTTACTATTTGCCCAAAGTTCGCTATTAAATCTCTTTGGCGTAATGATTTTGGTTTTTGTTGGTTTTGTTATTTTTATTGCGATATTGATATATATTTTCTCCTTCTATTTCAAAAAACTTAGAGCCAACAGAGATACTTGGGAAGATTCGGCAAAGCGTTTCGGGTTTGAATTGCAAGAAAGCAGCAATCCAATATTCAAACCGATGGAAGGAATCTACAAGGATTACCGCGTTAGAATTTCAAACCAAAGAATTCCAAGAGGCGAAGCCAGTTATGATTCATTTACGATTTGCGAAGTTTATTTGCCAACTAAATTAGATTTCCTATTTCAAGTTTCATCGGCAGACTCTTTTGTTCAAACGATAGCTTCAAAAATGGGGATGGGCGATTTTGAGATCGGCATCGAAGGCTTTGATAAAAGTTTTAAGATCGGTTGTTCTGACAATGATAAAATGAGCAATCTATTGGGCGTTGATCTGGAAAACGGACGAACTCCGAATCTGCTTACAGAGTTACTTTTGATCAAAAAATCTTTTGCCGAAGTAAAAATTACCCATGAATTAGCTTATCTAAAAGAAGAGGGCGAACTACTTGGAGTTTCGGAAATAGAATCTTTGATCGATTCAACGGTCTATCTTGCTCAAAGGGTTGATTCGGCTCGCAAGAAATTGGAAAACTAATTCTTGTCGAAGATTGGCAAGGTATTAACATATATATTTAAACTTGAATGCACGTTTAAGCAAAAAATTCTTTTATGAATTGCTGTGGTGCTTTAGCAGATGACCAACGACAATTCAGAAATCATTACTTTTAGGACACTTAAAAATTATTATGTATAAGAATAATTCCGAAAATCCGATCGTTTCGGTCATAATGGGAAGCACTTCCGATTGGGACACGATGAAAAATACCGCCGATATTTTGAACGATTTTGGCGTTGAACACGAATGCAAAGTCGTTTCCGCACATCGAACGCCCGATCTGCTTTTTAAGTTTGCAAAAACTGCTGAAGAACGTGGTATTGAGGTAATTATCGCAGGTGCGGGCGGTGCGGCACATCTGCCCGGAATGTGTGCTTCGCAAACCGTCTTGCCTGTTCTCGGCGTTCCGGTCAAAAGCCGTGCATTATCGGGAATGGATTCGCTTCTTTCAATTGTTCAAATGCCCGCCGGAATTCCAGTCGCAACTTTAGCGATCGGCGATGCCGGAGCAAAAAATGCCGCACTTTTTGCAATTTCAATCCTCGCAAATTCGCGTCCTGAGTTGAGGGAAAAATTAAGAGAGTTTCGGGAAAATCAAACTACAACAGTTTTAAGTTCGGAATTGGAATAGGTAATTTCTTCTACTCTTAATTCGCATAATAACTTCTAACTCACGTTATTTTCAGAAAAGCAACTGATCTTGTCAGCCGAGAAATCGATTTTGTCAGTCAAGAAATCGACTTTGGAAGTGAAGAAATTAACATCTGCTGTCGAGAAATCCATTTTGTCAGTCAAGAAATCGACTTTTGATGTGAAGAAATTGATAGTGTCTGTCGAGAAATTGACTTTGGAAGTGAAGAAATCGACATCTGCTGTCAAGAAATCAACATCTGATGTGAAGAAATCGACATCTGCGGTGAAGAAATTGACATCTGATGTGAAGAAATCAACATCTGCGGTGAAGAAATCGTCATTTATTTGAAAGTTTTCCGCAATTGAATAAACTCACGTTAAAAATCTAAGCTAGTTTTTGATAATTTCCATCGCAATAAACAAGTGGTTTGCCTGTTGATATATGCGATTTTTCGATTTCGCCGATAAATATTGTGTGATCGCCGCCGCTACACGCATCTTTTAGACGGCATTCAAGGCTGACGAGTGAATCTTTCAGGATCGGTAAATTATTTCCGTTTGTAAAATATTCGATTCCGACAAATTTATCGGGAATTGGAGAAGCAAATTGGTTGGAAATATGTGCTTGATCTTCTTTTAAAATATTGACGACAAATCCGACACTTTCTTCTAATGCGTAATGACTGACCGTGCTTTTATCTATGCAAATCAAAACAAGCGGTGGGTTGAGCGATAACGAGCAAAATGCGGAAACGGTTAAGCCGTGAAAATTTCCGGCGGCATCTTTTGTCGTTACAACCGTTACTCCGCTTGCAAATAAACTCAAAGCATCTTTGAATTCCTCTTCTGTGATTGCCATAATTTCTTTTGGTTGTGCGGATGAATTCTAAAAACTTAGCACTTTTCTATTTAATCAAATGTTCGGACAAGATTGCAAAATCAAAGGAATTTAATGTTTGAAACCATCGCCAAAATCATCACGCTTCTGCTTTGCCCATTTTTGGCTTACGGCTTCGGCACGGCAATTTATGAGATCGTCAAAATTTCCAAACTTCCAAAACAATCATTCGCATTTGCGGTCGGATTCATAGCATTTTTAGTTGTTTGGCGGTTTTTTAAAAGACAATTACAGGTCGTCTGCACATTTGAACACGAAATAACTCATCTGCTTTTCGGTCTATTATTCTTAAAAATTCCGAAAGGTTTCAAAGTTACGATGCACGAAGGCGGACACGTCAAACTCACGGGGAGTAATTTTTTGATCTATCTCGCACCATATTTTTTCCCGACCGTTTCATATCTTTTACTGCCGTTTTTCTTTATCGTTCCCGACAAATACTTGCCGATATTTTACGGAATTTTAGGAGCAAGTCTGGCGTTTCATCTGATCTCAACTTGGGCGGAAGTTCACTTAAAACAAACCGACCTGCAAAAATCCGGAATTTTATTCAGTTTCGCTTTTCTCCCCGTTGCAAATCTTATCTTCTACGGTGCTTTATGTGTTTTGATCTTTGGAAAAACGGACGATTTTTTAAATTTTTGGAGTATCGGTATAAAAGAAAGTTTAGGTTTGTTTATAAAGATATTTCAACAGCTTACTTAAGATTTTTCACCACAGAGAACACAAAAATTTTAACAGGGATGAAGAGGATAATAGGGATTTTATAAAACTAATAATTTTCTTTATCTTGATTTCGTTTTGGGCAACAAAGTTATGGTCGGAACGGTCAACGCTAATCGCGAATATTTTGAGCAAGGTGTAAAAGATTTATCACAAGCCGAACTCGAATATCCGGGATGACTGAAAAAACTTTTAACGCATCCGGTGAAGGGTTTAGAAAATTACGATGAACTTTTTGATAAATTAATAAATGGTGTAGAAGTTATAAAGGTTTATTGTGAGGTTTCAAATTGATTATTGTTTAGAAGTTTCATTTATATTTCAGTAACTATTTCAGTAATTTATTTAGAGCAATTTAAGATTGCATATTTGAGTGCTAAATGAGTCCAACTAAACGTATTTTATCTAAACTGTTTAGAACGAATTTAAATAAAACATAATAAACAGATTAATAATTTGTAGTTCATCGGTTCAAATCCGATGGATGGCTTTTTAATTATAAAAAAGACTCGCGGAAAAATTTCGCAAGTCTTTTTCTATTTGGACATATTATTTATTCAAGCGAATCTAAAACGACTTTATAACTTGGATCTTCCTTGCGATTAACGTCAATGATCGCCGCTGCGTTATCAAGCAATTGTCTGCAATCTTTGCTCAAATATTGCAGATGAACTATTTTTCCGCGTTTGGCATAACGCTCGGTGATCTTGTGTAAGGCTTCGATCGCTGAATGATCGGCAACTCTCGAATCCTTAAAATCAATTATCACTTCATCGGGATCATTCTGAACATCGAATTTTTCGGCAAATGCTGCGACTGAACCAAAGAAAAGCGGACCGTAGATCTCATAGCGTTTGACACCATTTTCATCAAAACTCTTTCTCGCACGAATCCGTTTGGCATTTTCCCACGCATAGGCTAAGGCGGAAATTATCACACCAGTTATCACGGCAACAGCTAAGTTATGGAAAACAACCGTAATTCCTGCAACAATTATCATTACCAGAACATCGGTCGCGGGCATTTTGCGGAATATCTTCAAACTCGCCCATTCAAATGTTCCGATCGCCACCATAAACATCAAACCGACAAGTGCCGCCATTGGAACTTGTTCGATCAAGGATGAACCGAATAAAACAAATGTCAGTAAACCGATTGCGGCAACGACTCCAGAAATGCGATTACGTCCGCCGGAACTGACGTTGATGATGCTCTGCCCGATCATCGCACAACCACCCATTCCACCGAAAACTCCGCAGACTGTATTCGCCGCACCCTGAGCAAAACTTTCTTGATTTCCTTTCCCACGAGTCTCCGTCATTTCGTCAATAACCGTCAAAGTCAGAAGACTTTCGATCAAACCGACAAGTGCCATGATGAGCGAATATGGAAAAATAATTGCCAATGTTTCAAGATTAAAAGGAACTTGCGGAATATGAAATTCCGGCAATCCGCCACCAATCGAAGCAATATCGCCAACTGTCTTTGTATCAATTCCAAAAAATATGACGATCACCGAAACAAATACTATTGCGACGAGTGATGACGGAACTGCTTTCGTCAATTTCGGCAAAAAATGAATTATTGCCATTGTTACGAAAACAAACCCGAGCATCAACCAAAGCGGTGTTCCGCTCATCCAATTCGTCAAACCATTTTCGCCCGTCACCCGAAATTGTTCGAGTTGCGACATAAAGATCACGATCGCCAGACCATTTACAAACCCGAACATTACGGCGTGCGGAACTAAGCGAATAAATTTCCCGAGTTTTAAAAACCCGATGGTCATTTGAATGATTCCCATCAAAACGACTGCCGCAAAAAGATATTCAACTCCGTGTGTTGCAACAAGTGCAACTACAACAACCGCGATCGCTCCCGTCGCACCAGAAATCATTCCTGGTCTTCCGCCAAAAATCGCTGTTATCAAACCAATTATAAATGCTGAATAAAGTCCTACCAAAGGGCTGACTCCGGCGATGATCGAAAAAGCTACCGCTTCCGGCACAAGTGCCAAAGCTACTGTTAAACCCGATAAAATCTCGTTCTTTAAGTTGTATTCTCTATTTTTTAGTTGTTCTAAAAAACTCATTATTATTCCTTATTGATAAATATAAAATCTGTTCTTTTAACGCAGACTTTCCTATGCCAATACGCATAGATCGGCTTAAATATAAATTTATTAAATTGTTTTGTTTTAACTTTGAGAGTTGATAACTTTAGGTCGTGAGTCGAAGTTATAACACAAATGGTAGTAACTGAACTATTTTACGCTGGCTATTTAACACTTTAAAGAAATGACCTTTTTTTTAAGATAATTTTCTTATTCTACAAATTTAATACAAAATCAAATTTCGCTCTGAGCAAATCGATCCGCCTTCAAGCAATCTTTAACCATACTTTAGTAAAAATTGTTTGTAAATCAATAATTTGATTTCTTATGTGTTTTGCTTGACATCTTTAAGGTTGGAAACGTATATTTTGAGTTCGGCAAATTTCAAATAGTTTGTCGAAATGCCATCCTAGCTCAGTTGGTAGAGCAACGCATTCGTAATGCGTAGGTCGTCGGTTCAAATCCGATGGATGGCTCTTTTAGAATCAATAACTTACGGGTATCGTTAAGATGCCCGTTTTTCTTTCGTTACCAATTCGTTACCAAAATC
>JBGTHN010000244.1:0-7311 GCA_041746235.1 Pyrinomonadaceae bacterium
GTTTGGTTTGTTAACATTAGTTGAAACTTGTATATGCGGCGGTTCGATTCCAAGTTCCTTTGCATTAAAAAAATCTCTTAAAGGCGGAACTCTTCCTGCATCTAACCAACGCAGATTTCCACGTCTGACTTTATCGGTTTCTAAAAGTGAATTATCGGCTACCCAACTTGCTAAATCGGCAAAACTTGCATCATAAATCTCACCATTAACTTCGGCTTGCCACATTTCGTTTGGATTCTGCATTGTCTATCTCACTTATAACCTATAGTTATTTTTTTTTAATTTTGAGGTTTTTGAGACTTTTACTAAGTGGTTTTATTAATAATTTCGGGTTTATCTTTTACAATGAACTTTTTCGGCATTGTAATTGGATTTGGTTCAATTAAGTCTGTGGGTTTAGTTGTAGGTTTGGGTGTCGGTTTAAAATTATTCAGTTTTACACGACCGACACCGATTTGCCCGTCTGAACAGGCTTTTATCAAAGCATCAACAACCATTATGTCGTATCTTGTTCCGACGAATTCTTTGATTCTGTCCAAAGCCGAACGCAATTCCATACCTTTTTGATACGGTCGGTCAATCGTCATTGCATCAAATGTATCGGCAACCGAAACGATTTTTGCTTGCAGAGGAATTTCATCATCCTCTAAACCTTGCGGATAACCTTTTCCGTTGACCATTTCGTGGTGCATATACATTCCCGGCAGAAAATCTTTCATTGCCGGAATGTTTTTCATAATTTTATAACCCGCTTGTGGATGGGTTTTCATGATCGTAAATTCTTCGTCGGTTAATGATGAAGGTTTTTTCAAGATCGAATCATCTATCGCAATTTTTCCAACATCGTGCAATAAAGCACTTATGCGAAGTTTTTCAAGTTCTTCTTCGTCCATTCCGAGCCTTTGTCCAATTGCTACTGAAACTCTCGAAACTCTTTCCGAATGTCCGCGTGTATAGCGATCTTTTCCATCAATTGCGGCGGCAAGAGCTTTTACTGTCCCGACAAATAATTCACGGTTTTCTTGGGCGGCTTTGGCAAGATTGGTAATATGGTCTTCAAGGTCTTCGCTCATCGTGTTAAAAGCATTGCCCAGAGTTACGATCTCTGAAATTCTTTTTGTTCTTATGCGATGTGATAGATCACCTGATGCAATAGTCTTTGCTGCTTCGACTAGGTTTGAAAGCGTAAAAGTTATTTGTCTTGCTAAAAATAATCCACGTATTAAAACAGCAAACGCGACTGCAAAACTTATCAACCAAACTTGCAAACGCATATCGTTGACAGTCACCAAAGAAATACTTTCATCCTGCATTACTATTACGCCAAATTTGAGTTGATTATTAAAATTCGCGGTCGAATATGCCCCGATCATATCAAACTCTTTGTCTCGATATTTTGTTTTAAATGGTAAAAGTGCAGATTGAATTTGATTATTTGTAGCTGTCCATTCCTGAACAATTTTTAGATTTGTTAAAGGCGTGCGACTCGTTACATTTGCTGAATTTGGGTGATAAACCGCTTGACCTTTTTCATCAACCACAAAAATTATTGGCAAGCCTAAACGCCATAATTCGGCTTCATTCTGTGGTTCTTCTGAAACTATAGATGAAATTCCATTCAAAGAAACGATCGCCAGAACTGCTGCTTTTATTTCGCCTTGGATATAGACCGGAGATGCGATAGCAAAAACCATTTCGCCGCTTTTTTGAATCATTTGCGGTTGACCAATGGCAAGTCTTTCTTTATCAATTTTACCCAAAGCACCTTCTGAAAATTTCTCAATATCGCCTTGACTAATTACCTCACTTCTAAAAGCTGAAAGTGATTCTCCCTGTAAAGGTTTGATGGAAAGTGCCAGCAAACTTGGATTCGCCTTCAATGAATCTCCTAATTTGACCTGCGTTTTTTCAGATGAGATCACCGAAATATCATCGGCAATCTCTAACGCATTCGCATAACTATTTACTAATTCAACGGCATTTTGTCCAAATGTTTCAATCTGCCTAGCTTTGTCTTGAACAAGTTGCGTTTGATACCGTCCTTCTGCCGCACGCAATTCTTTACCGCTTCGATCTGACAAAATCCAGCCTGTTACAAGAAGCGGAACAATACCGACAAATAAAAGTGTCGCAAGAAGTATAATTCTTAAACTTATTTTGAATTGATTTTTAGCCATTTGTATTGAAGTTGTGGGAAAGTGAAGATTTCACTAATTTAAGTCTATTAAATATTTAAAGAATGGTCAACAAGTTTTAACAAAATGCTTTGTCATTTAAACTGCATATCTAATCCACGTATTTATAGATAAATTGATAAATCTTAGTTTTACTCCCATTAAAACTACACTGTCTGATTATTTGTTCAATAATAGATGACTTTAAAAACTGTATGCGTTAAATTATTTTTAATATGCAATCGTTAGAAAGTGAATGGATTCAGGGAAACATAACATTAGGTGCAGCGGCTCAATGGTCGGCTGATGAAATTCGTCTTGTTTCTGAATTGGGATATGCACTTGCCGAACAAGGTAGAAATCAAGAAGCAATCGCTATTTTTGAAGGTCTCGTCGCACTTTCTCCGGCGACAGTTTATTTTGAATCGGCACTCGGTGCTTTGTGGTTACGAGAAAAAAATTACAAACGTGCATTAAAATATCTTGATAAAGCGGTTGAATCGGACTCAAACAACATTCCATCCAGAGTTAATCGTGGCGAAGCACATCTGCAACTCGGAAATTATGTTGAAGCCCGCAAAGATTTAGAATTTGTCCTCAAACAAGATATAAATACCAAAGAAAAAAAACTATTAATCCAATGTCAGACAAGAGCCAAAGGCTTGCTTTATGCCGTTGAAAGAAATAATAAATCACAATAATTTTAACGATCTCAATCACTAATTTTCTTCCAAAATAAAAAAATAAAATTTTTAGGAAACATATATAAAAACCTGCCGATAATATATGTAATAAATAGGTGTATTTTAAATTCAGACAGGTTTTTATAAATTTAGGAGATTAAATTATGAGTGAAATTCTTTCCGGTATTGTTCAACAAACCTTACAGCACACGCTTGAAAATCAAACGGTAAAACAACAAACGCAACCAAGTCCAAATAAACCCTCGTTTGAAAGTTATTTGCAACAAGATCAACCTTTGCAAAATCCAACTGTGCAAACATCCGGCGTTGATCTTGATAATAAATTAAATAAAATGCAATCGGATCTGACTCAAAAAATCAAACAAAACGAATCGGAAAGAATAAATCCAAATGAGATTTCAAAGGAATTACTCGACAGTAAATCACGTATGGGGTTGTTAAAAGAAGCATATAGCAAAATGGGCGATACGACCATAACACAAGGCTTTGAAGGACGTTTAACACAAACTGAAAACGAATATAAACAAGTTGAAGCACTGATGAAATCGGATGCAAATCTTTCACCGGGCGAACTTCTTGCGTTACAAGCGAGGCTTTATCAAGTTTCGCAACATATCGAAGTAATGAGTAAAGTGGTTGACCAGATGGCTGGCGGGATTAAAACTGTTTTGAACACAAATTTATAATTTATTTTTGATCGAATAAGAAAATGGCAGTTTCAAATGTAAAAGTTGAATATCAGATTGTCCCGGATTTACGGCAAAAAGATCGTGCGTCAAGAGTTCGTAAATCACCTACGCAATCTAAGTTTTCTTTACGTGATGAAAATACAACTGTTTCACAAAACGAAAAATACAGACAAGATAATCAACAAACAGCTACAGATAAAGATACTTGGTTACGTGAACGAACTGTTGAAGAATTAAAAACACTTATCCAAGCTATCCAACTCGGCGTAACGGACGAATGGCAACTCACCGATCTAATTTTTTACGCACGTCATCCTGAATTAAAAGGAACACCTTTACTTTCGGAAAATCAACATTTGCTTGACGAATGGAATTCAATAAGTGCTTTGTTGGTTCATCCGACAATAAACGAGATCAAAGATGTAATTGGTGCCGAACAACTTAACAATTTAGTTGATAACAAAGCTGATTTAGACAAAGCATTTTCAACAGCCAGCAAATTCCGCGTAAATGCCGGAAACTTAGACAATTACACGACTCGTTATGATGATATTATTGCCAACGCAGTCGAATGGTGTCCCGGACTTTCACCCGCCATATTAAAAAGTCTTTTGGCTCAGGAATCAAGGTTTAATCCAACAGTTATTAACAGTTACGGTTACGCTGGAATCGCCCAATTCGGACGAGTTGCGGCTCGTGAAGTCGGATTATATGTTGGCGTTGCCGGTTCAAGTTCCGATGAAAGATTACATCCGGCAAAAGCAATTCCGGGTGCGGCAAGACTTCTAAATATTAAAGCAAAGCGTCTAGGTGAAATGGCTTTTTCGCGTTATGGTCAACCAAATGGAATTGAATTTTGGAAATTTGTAACGGCGGCTTATAACGGCGGCGAAGGAACTGTTTCAGTTGCAATGGGACACGCTTATCGAATCGGTTTGTCACAAGCGAGGGCAAAAAATCTGGTCGGAAGAGAAGCGGTTTCTTATGCAAGAAATTATGCGTCGCAATGGGAAAACCTTAAGATCGGCGGTGTAAATTCTCCGCTTGGTCTTGCGGCGGCTAGATATTTTCCCAAAATAGCCAGCCAGAAATATCACGAAATTGGCAATTATCCGACTCAAATCGTTGCTCGTGTAGCCGGAAAAATTGCATAAAGATTACAGGAAATATGTTTTTCCTGTAATACAAAAACCGCAGAAACAAGTGATCTCCTGTTTCTGCGGTTTATTTTTTTCAACTTCCAAGTTTCTACTTAAAAATCATTTATACATTCTTGAAAAGAATTCCAACATAAATTCAAATGCCTTGTAAGAATCATCAAAATAAACTAAATAACGCGAGACGATTATTTGAATAGATAATGCAACAACAAAAATTCCCATCGCCATTTTTACCGGCAAACTTAAAAAGAACACATTTGCCTGCGGTGCAACTCTATTTATCAAACCAAAAAACAAATCTGTTAAAAGCAAAGCCAACACAGCCGGAACTGCCAATTGAATACCGATGCTAAAAACACTTGCTGTTAAAACTGCGATAAATTCAGCCGCAGGTGTCCAACCAGCCTCAATTTGTGGAAATTTCGTCGCCGGAATAAATTCAAAACTTCTGACTAGTGCCGAAATAAAAAAGCGATGAGCTCCGATTGCTAAAAACACAACAATTGCCAACTGAATTTTGAATTGACCAAGTTGCGAAACCTGTTGCTGAACTTGCGGTGCGAGTAATTCGCCCATAGAAGAACCCCGTTGAAAATCAATAATTCGTCCGGCAACAGTAACGGCTTGGAAAACGACCGAAGCTACAAAACCCAATGTAAAACCGACAAATACTTCTTTTGCAACTAATGCAATAAAGCCGACAGGACCGAATCCGAGCGGAGTTCCGTCCATTGGAATTTCTGAAATAACTGATGGATAAGTAATTAATACAAGTGCGGTAGCGGTGGCGACTTTCACCTGTGTTGGAACAGATTGACCGCCAAAAAATGGAACGATATTGATAAAGGCAACAAATCTGGCGACCAACAAACCGAATAATACAAGAAATGCTTGAGGACTGGCACTCAATTCAAATGACTTTAAAATAAGTTCGAGAAGTTGTAAAAACTCTTGCATTATTCACGGTATAAAAACTATCTGACGACACTGACTTTTAACATCATATCGAATGTAGTTATTGCAAATTCTCTGAGCAATTTGAGCATCCAAGGAGCAGTGATCATTATGACAACTATGGTCGCCACGATTTTTGGAACAAAGGTCAAAGTCTGCTCTTGGATTTGTGTTAAAGCCTGAAACAAACTGACCAACAAACCGACAATTAAACTGGCTAAAAGTGGAAAAAGTGAAAGTAATAAAATCAGCCACAAGCCTTGTTGAGCGATATTTGTGAACATATCCATAATAGTAAAATCCTCCTGCGTCAGACATAACCGAGAACGAGATTTTTTATTAAAATAACCCAACCGTCAATCATTACAAATAAAAGCAATTTAAATGGAAGCGAAATAATTGTCGGCGAAAGCATAAACATTCCCATCGCCTGCAAAATATTTGCGACGACCATATCTATCACCAAAAATGGAATAAACAGAAAAAAGCCAATTTGAAAGGCTTCGGTTAATTGGCTGGTAACAAATGACGGAATTATTATGCGAAAATCATTAGGCGTAATTTCGTTTGGATCATTTCCGTTTCTTTTCGCCATATTTTGAGCCAGTTGAAAAAACATCGTTTGATTTTTTTCATGTGAGTGGCGTAACAAAAAACTTCTAAGCGGTTCTTTTCCTTTTTTTGATGCTTCAAATAAAGTCTTTACTGAAACCTCAGAAAATATCGCTTCGGTATTATCAAGAGTTCCCGCTTCCTCATACATTTTTTCAACGACAGGTGCCATAATAAAAAGCGTTAAGATCAATGCAACGCCTGTTATAACTTGGTTTGGCGGGACTTGTTGAGTTCCGAGAGCGTTACGCAAAATTGATAGAACGACCGCAATTTTGACGAATGAAGTCAGCATTATCAATCCAAACGGAGCTAAAGCCAAAGCACCGATTACAATGATTAGAACAACCGGATTTGCGGTTTCGTTTGAGGCTTGTGAGACAATTTGTTCTTGTGCAAAAATGAGTATTGATGAACTCAGAATGATCGTCATAAATCCGATAAATTTCCACTTGGATTTTTTTAGAATATTCATTTTTTGCCTCCTTCTTTCTTCTTCATCAATTGAGCTAATTTATCAGCAAAATTACTGCCCAAAGCAGTTGCGGTTTGCTTTTCTCTTACCAACTTGATCTCTTCAGCCGCCTTTTTTGCTTCATCCGCATCAAGTTCACTAACAAGTTGAACACCATTTTCGGTCACGGAAATCAACATCCATTTCCCGGCAACTTCGATCACACACAAACTTTTTCTGGCATCAATCGAAATTCTATCAACAACGCGAACCATATTATTTGACGAATAATTAAAATTGACTCGCGGCATTACAACACGAAAGATCAAATAGGCAAGACCGCAGACAATCGCCAAAGCAACAAATGTCTGAACCATCATCCATAAAAATTCCAAACCCATTTTTCGTATTAAATTCTAAAATATCACACTAAAATCTTTGTTAAACGCACGCCTAATTGCCCTTCTATTTCAATAAGTTCGCCGATTGCAATCGGTTTATTGTCGCTGTCCATAACAATTTCTACAGGATCATTCGGACGACAACCTAATTCAATTATCTGCC
>JBGTHN010000245.1:0-6624 GCA_041746235.1 Pyrinomonadaceae bacterium
CGTGATAACTTGTTACATCTTCTTCATTCTAATTATTTATAATTTTTAACTTATGCGAAAAGCCAAAATTTTAGCGACACTCGGACCTTCATCCGAAACTCAGGAACAGATCGAAAACTTGATCAAAGCCGGAACAAATGCCGTGCGGATAAATATGTCGCACGGAACGAGAGAGCAACATCTGCAAACTTTGCAAAATGCACGGGCGGCGGCGGAAAAACTCGGTGAGCCTTTATCAATTTTAGTTGATCTGGCGGGACCGAAAATCCGCACACGCTCACTCAAAGATAAAAGTCCCGTTCTTTTGAGTGCGGGTGAAAAATTTACTTTAACGACCAGAGATATTGTTGGAAACGAAAAAGAAGTTTCGACTACTTTTGCAGAATTACCTACAAGCGTAAATATCGGCGAACCGATCTTGCTTGATGATGGTTCGTTAGAATTAAAAGTTTTAGATAAAACAGAAACGGATGTGATCTGCGAAATCATCGCAGGCGGACTTTTATATGAAAGCAAAGGAATAAATTTGCCGAATACCATTTTGCCGATCCCGAGTTTGACAGATAAAGATCGCGTTGATCTGGATTGGGCTTTGGAACAGGATGTTGATTACATCGCACTTTCGTTCGTTCGCAAAGCGGAAGATTGCCGCGAAGTTAAGAAGATAATTAAAAGCAAAAACACGAGAGAATTTGGTCGAGCATTGCTTGTTGCGAAAATTGAGAAAGCTGAAGCAATAAAAAACTTGAAAGAAATTATAGATGCAACAGATGGATTGATGGTCGCACGCGGAGATTTGGGCGTTGAAACAAGCGTCGAACTTGTGCCGATCTATCAAAAACGAATAATTCAACAAGCGATCGCCAAAGATAAATTTGTGATAACAGCAACACAAATGCTGCAATCAATGATCGATAATCCGCGTCCAACTCGTGCGGAGGCATCGGATGTTGCCAACGCTGTCTGGGACGGAACTGATGCCGTAATGCTTTCGGCTGAAACTGCCGCCGGAAAACATCCAATCAAAAGCGTTTTAACGATGGCGAAAATTATTGCTTCGGCGGAAACTCTTAAACCGCGTTCACTTAAAAAACCGATCAAATTCTCGCAAAAAGCATCGGGCAGAACTTCGCAGGCACTCTGCAAAGCTGCCGGTTATTGTGCGAAAGAAATGCAGACAGAAAAGATCGCCGTATTTACCGAATCGGGTTTGATGGCACGCCGACTTTCATCATTTCGTTCGGGTTTGCAAACATTTGCTTTGACAACTTCCCGCCGTGCCAGAAATCAACTCGCACTGATCTGGGGCGTTTCACCTTTTTATCAAAAAGCACCTGAAACCACCGAGTTAATGCTAAAAAGCGGTGAGAAAACTCTGCTTGAAAATGAAGCGGTCAAAGGAGGCGAAACCATCGTGATGATGGCTGGTCGCCTTTCGGGTTTGGGACTCTCAAGTTCGGTCGTCGTTTGGACTATCGGCGAGAATGTTCCGAAGCGATAAACTTGTTTCGCCTATCATTTTGAAATGAATTCAAATTCTCTTGAATTCATTTCAAATGTTCTTAAATTGAATTTAAAATCCCTTGAAAGATTCTCAAGTAGTCTTGAAACATTTTCAAGTAGTCTTGAAACATTCTCAAGTAGTCTTGAAACATTCTCAAATACCCTTGAATTCGTCTCAAGCATACTTGAAACATTCTCAAGCCCCCTTAAAAGAGTCTCAAACATACTTGAAACATTCTCAAATATCCTTGAATTCAAATTTACTGTTCCAGTAATTCGTCCGACATATTATCAAAATATGCCGTTACTTTTTCCGTTGAATTCAACTGACTCAGATCAACCATTCTGGAATGATTCTCTGCCAATCTCTGAGCCGCCGCCACGACCATATCAAATTGCAATGGAGAAAGTGCTTTATCAGTGCAACCTGTAAATGCTGGCGAAGTAAGCGGAGTAATATCGCAAGTATCTGTTCGTGGCGAAGACAATGATAATACCTCGCTCAGATCATTGGCGGCGGCATCACGTTTGGTCAAACTTTGTCCGCCGAGCCATTTATTCGCAACTGTTTTGATAACCGATGTGTGATCGAATTGTGTGTTGCAGATCGTGCCTTCTTCGATCCAAGGGGAAATTAAAACCGCCGGAACACGCACGCCGTAGCGATTGAATTCAAATCCGCTGCCGCCCGTGTATGGTTTATATGGAAGGACAATTCCATCGGGTGAAACGGCTGTCGGCGGAGGTGTCGGAAAATGATCGAAGCATCCGCCGTGTTCGTCGAACGTAATTACAAAAAGCGTTTTATCCCAATAATCGCTGTTACGTAAAGCGTAATAAATATCATAGATCAATTTATCGCCATAACGCACATCGGTCGGCGAACCGTGATCGTAAACCGCATAAGCCGGATGCATATCATTTTCCGCTCCGTATTTCTCACTACAGATCATATTCGGTTCGATAAATGTATAAGCGGGCAATTTTTTCTCGTCCAGATCGCTTTGAAACTTGTCCATCTGTCTAAAATGTTCGCCCAAAATCGCATATTCCCATATTTTTTTCTGCGTTATCAGAGTGTTGCAAAGTAAAAGCGAATTACCGTGATAAACTTTCCAATCAATTCCATTTTCTTCGAGCAGATTATAGATGGTCGTTGTATCGTTAATAAAAACGCCTACGTCCCAAAAATGTTTTCCGGTTTTCCATTTGTTTAAGACATTTCCGCTGGAAGTTGCCGCGTGAACAAAGGAGCGGTTTGGAAAAGTTTGCGTCGGCACGGAACTAAACCAGTTATCACAAACAGCGTAAGATTGAGCGAGTCCGTTAATAATTGGAAGAGACTCCGGACCAAAACAATTCATAATTATATCTGCATTAACATCAAAAATAGGTTTTCCATCTTTTATCGCCTTAGCATTCGCGGTATCAATTGCATTTTGATAATCATTTACAAAACCCGTCATCGGTGGCGTATCGGTCGTATTCGGGATCGGCAAATTTGGACAATCCGCATTCGGCGGTTCGTTATACATTTGATGATAAACAAATTCATACGGCTCATTCGGATCAGGAAACGGAGCGGTAAAATCCGTCCCGCGTTGAACATAAGCGACACCGCCATCTGGTGTCGGATTGCTCATCTTGCTGTTAACCCCGTTAAAAGTTCCCTTAGGTGATTTATTAAAAGGCGGTTCGTTATCAGGATCATAGAGCCATCCCAAAACATTATCGAACGAACGGTTTTCCATCATTAAAACTACGATATTTTCAATTTTATCGAGATTATTATTTTGCGTCGTCATTTATTTTTCTCCTGTAAATATCGGGACATTTTATTTGTCTATAGTAAATGTTTTATCCTCAGTTGTTCCATCCTGATCGTCCACCGTGATTTTCCATTGGTTCGGAGAAAAATCAACAAAGGCGAAAGTAAATGTCGCTTCGATAAGTTCGGATTTCTCAGGATCACCGCGAATGTCGTTAACTGCTTTCTTAAAATCCTCCTGACTAACATAGTGATCCAACTTTGTTGCTCCGCCTCCGGCAACCATCTGTGGCGGAATTTTTGAAGAAGTAGGAAATTGAATCATTTCAAAAAAGTGTATGTGTCCGCTAACCAAGAATTTTATATTTGTGCCTGTGATCGCCCCTTTCGTATCCGGATTTTTGGGCGTTGAGTTTCCGTAATGGCTTATCCCATACAAAGGAACGTGTGTAACAAGCCATGTTGGGGCATCAGCCTTTTTAACCAAAGCTACATCATCGTTACTCAATCCGCCTTCATCGGCTGAATCAAGCACGATCAAATTCAGTCCGTTAAGTTTAATTTGAAAACCATCTGTATGATTATTGCACTGCGAAAACGAATTCTCATTGAGTGAACGCGGGTCAAAAAATAAAAACCAACCGCGATATTCACGACCGCAATCTTCGTGATTTCCGCGTGTAAAAACCCACGGAGTTGACGCAAGCAAAGGTGCGGCAGGCTCAAAAAAATCTGTTTCCCATGTTTCCCAATTTCTACCTTTGTCATTTCCACATTCTTCTTTTTCATCGCATTCTCTATAAACATAATCGCCAACGTGAATTACAAAATCAGTTTTATCCAGACCTTTGGCAGATTTAATAGTTTCCTTAAAATCCCAATCACTTTTATTAGAATTGGCATTTCTCGCAGAATTATTTGAGTTCTTGTTCGATTCAGCAGATTTATTTGAGTTCTTTTCCGACTCTTTAAGAATTGGACCGCAATCTTGGGAGTTATCTCCATAAGCATCTCTGCATCCCGTATCGCCCATAACTATTACTCGTTCAAGTGTTTTATCAGGAATTGTAAGATTTTTTCCGGCAAGTTTAGCCGATTTCAGATCTGCCGATAGCTTTGCCTCGCAAACCGTTATTTCAGCAAAATTTGTCGGCATTTCCAGTTTCGTGTTTTTCAAACGGTCATCCATTTGGATTGATGCAGTTGTGCCGTCATTCTTAACCGTGTCTATTTTTGGACAATTCTGCTTACTTTTTTTATAGATCGCACGGGCAATAATATCCTCATCAACGCCAAACTGAACCCATTGATAATCAGGTGCATTTGCGTCTGCTCCAGGCATTTGAGTATCTTCGAGCGTTCTAACAGTATTGTTATTTTCCGTTGTTGGATTTGGATTTGGCGGACAAGCAGTTATAAAAATTAAAAAAGCGATTGCGAAAAGCGTTCGTTTCATTAGAATTTCTCCTTTTGTTACGACAGTTATCTGCCGTAGGGGTTTGGGTTACAAAATAGGAAAAAATGCTATTTACTACACATTTTTCACTTCTGAATTAGAAGTATTTTGGGACAAATTAGATTTGATAGTTCTTTAATTTATCACCATTTTTCTTTTTTTCCAAGAAAATGTAAATAATTGTTTTTTCAAAATAATTTTTTAGTTAGAAAATGTTTGAAAATAAAAAGAGCAATTTTGTATCAATCTTTCATCAAAAAAGACTTGCAATCTAAATTCGCAAGTCTTTCATTTGGTTCGTCAAGTGTTTTATTCAAGCCTTGACGATTTTAATTTTGGTCAGATTTATTTACAGTTTTGTCTTTTCCACATCTCACAATTTTCTTTTGTGTCAGGTCCGTAAACTTTTGTGTGAGTTGCCACGATCATCGCGTCTGCCGGTGCAACGATGCAGTCTTCATATTCGGTTTCAACTCTTGCAGCTACAATATATTTATCCCCATTTGCCATAATTACTTACTCCTAATTTTTTATTTCTAATGATCTTAAAAATATCAATGTTCACAAATAAACTCAACAAAGATATTTGATTGTTTTTACGAAGATTCTACCGAATTGTTCAAACTCTTTTAGAGCAAAAATTTACAAACATATATCTCGAACTTTCTATCTGCCTTGATCTTTTCGACCTTATCAAAAAGTTTTATCAAATGAGTTTTGTAATTTAGATGGCGATTGGCAACAAGTTGAAAACTTCCATCTTTTTTCAGAATGCGTTTTACCTGTTTGAAAAGTTCGATCGCAACTTCGATGTTTGTTTCAAATTCAAAATGAAAAGGCGGATTACAAACAATCAGATCAAAAAAATCATCTTCAAAGACTTCTAACGAATCGTTGTAATGAAAAAATGTGTTTTCATTATCGTTTGCAAAATTCAGCTTTGAAGACTCAACCGCCAACCAATCATCATCCAACAAATGAATCTTAGATTCGGGATTCTTCAATCGAATCATCTTTGCTAAAAATCCGTTGCCAGATGCCAGATCCAAAACTTTTTCAGCATCATCTTTAACCTTCCAATGCTTAACAAAAAATTGACTTGCAACGTCTATATTTTTCGCCGAAAAAACACCAAAATACTGCTTGAAAGTTTGATCTTCAAAGGAAATTGAATTGATTATGTTCTCATCTTTTATTGGTTTTGATTTTTTCAGAGTTAAGATTCTAGACTTTTTCCAAGCCTTGCTTTGTTCAACGCTTTCAAAAAAATCATTCGCAATAGACAGCATTTGAGGAGTAAAATGTCTCGTCATAAATCCGCATAAAACAACACCGTCTTTATCCAAAGATTTTGCAATGTTCATCAATTGCAAACGAAACAAATCCATTGATTTTGGGATTTTCAAAACTGCGATATTTATATTTTTCTCTAAATCTGAAAGTGGTTCGATGAAGTTTATTTTGTCTTTTGATAATTGATTGAGTTTGAGATTTTGAATGATAGATTTCTTTTGACTCGCAAAATTTATGACTACATTTGGAGAAAACTCGTGTAAATGACAAGTCAAAAAACCAAATCTGTCGTTGTAGATAGAAATATTCGGTTCAAAAATTTCCAGCGACTCAAAATACTGCAAAAGATATTCATCGGCGGCATTCCACGCTTGCAATGACCTTTGCTCCGTTTTTGGATAGCGATCAAAACTATATGTTAGTTGTTTTTTCATCCAAAAGTGAGGTTAAGACTTTAATTTTACCGCCGTTCCATAAGCGAGAATTTCAGATGCGTTGCTCATTATCGCACTTGTTGTAAACCGTAAATTCACCACCGCGTCGGCATCTAATTGCAATGCTTCTTCAACCATACGGCTGATTGCTTTGTGTCTGGCTTCGGTCA
>JBGTHN010000246.1:0-2004 GCA_041746235.1 Pyrinomonadaceae bacterium
CGAGCCAACGTTGGGCCGACTCGTACCGACTCGAGTTACTACGAAAAGAGAAGGCTTATCCATAGCGTCGCAAGAACTTACGGGGGGTTTCGACTCTTCAAAACTCACACTGTGGAGCAGATCCAGTTTATCAAACAGGCGCAGGAATTTGGCTTTTCGCTTGATGAGATAAAGGGCTTGTTGGGCTCGGGAGGTTCTGAATGTCGACAAGTAAGAGACTTATTAGAACAAAAACTTTCCGAAGTTGATGTGCAGATCAAAAAAATGAAGTCCTTTAGGAGGACGTTATCAAGTCATCTCAACGCTTGCGAAGAGGAATTAAAACAAACGGGACAAAATGCAAATTGTCCGGCGTTCTTTGAAATAAAAAAGAGGTAAAGAGAATTTAAATGGAAAAAAATAATCAACGAAAAATCGGCGGAGCGTTGTTGGGGATCGGTGGATTAGGCGGCTTCTCCGCAATATTATGTTGCGGAGCTCCGTGGATCTTTGCAGGGCTATTTGCATCGCTTGGATTGAGTTTTCTTATCCAAGACAGCATCCTGATTCCCGCCGCAATTATTGGAATAATCATAGGTTTTATCGGTTGGAAACTGTGGAAAAAATGATTTGAGGAAAGATTTGTCAGAGAACAAATTTAATAAGCATATGAGTAAAGAAGAAATAAAAACTGAAGAGATAAAAGTGGAGATCGCGGGTATGACCTGTGACAGCTGCGCCACCGGCATTGAAAAATTATTCTCAAACAGTGAAGGGATAAAAACCGCCGAAGTCAGCTACGCGAACGGAACTGGCAAATTCGCGTTTAACAGCTCCAAAACGGGAAAAGATGAAATCATCAAGGCTATTACAAAAACGGGGCATTACGAGGTTAAAGAGGTTAGATCCGATACCTCAAACGGTTTGGATTCAAATATCAGAAATCTTCCGGAAGTATCAAAACCGTCCACTTCACGTGGCAACAATCATTTTGATCTGATAATTGTCGGCGGCGGTTCGGCGGCTTTTTCGGCAGCAATAAAGGCCGAGAGTTTGGGACATTCTACGCTGATGGTCAATGGCGGTCTTGAATTTGGCGGAACCTGCGTAAATGTCGGCTGTGTGCCTTCGAAAACTTTGATAAGAGCGGCGGAAACGGCTTATCACGCCACCCATTCAAACTTTTCAGGTATCAAACCGAGAGGCGTTGATATTGATTTTGCCCGGGTTATAAAAGACAAAAAACAATTGGTCGCGGCGCTCCAGCAAAAGAAGTATATGGATGTAGTCAGCGACTTTGAAAATTTAACCCTGCGAAAAGGTTGGGCAGAATTTGAAGACAGCAAAACTATAATAGTTGATCGAGAAGATAAATATACCGCTGGTAAATTTATTATTGCGACCGGGGCAACTACCAATATTCCAAATATTGAAGGATTAAATGAAATCGATTATCTCATTAACATCTCGCTTTTTGATCTGGAAGAAAAACCCGAAAGTTTGACCATCATGGGAGCAGGTTACATCGGTCTGGAAATCGCCATGGCGTATAATCGACTCGGGGTAAAGGTTCGGATCATCGAATTTACCGACCGTGTGCTAAGAACCCAAACACCGGACATAAGTGCAGAACTCGAAAAGAATATGAAAAAGGAAGGGATCGAAATACTTCCAAATTTCAGGGCCGTTAAATTTGAAAAACAAGGGACTAACACGATCATTCATTGTAAACGCCCGGATGGTTCAGTTATACAAATCGTTGAACCCGGAAAAATTGTTGTCGCCACTGGAACGCGTGCCAATACGCAAAATTTAGGTTTACAAAATCTTGGTTTAGAACTTACGCCACAAGGACATATCAAAGTAAACGAAAAGATGGAAACCAACGCACCGAATATATATGCAGTGGGTGATGTTGCCGATACTCCGGCGTTTGTTTACACAGCTGCCTACGAAGGAAAAATCGCAACTTCAAACGCGTTCTCGGAAGCAGAAAACAAAGCCGATTATACTTCGCTGCCGTGG
>JBGTHN010000247.1:0-2390 GCA_041746235.1 Pyrinomonadaceae bacterium
GATAAGAACCTTCAACCGTCATTGATACATAAACACCCGGAAAAAGACTCTGGAATTTTGTTCTTCCGCGTTGTCCTTCGCCGCCGCCTTCGCCGCGGCGTCGTTCGTCTTCCGAAATTTCCAACGGAACATAATCGGGTCCGGTCGTATTGAGCAAACCGTAAGCATTTATTAATCCATTTATTCTTTGATAAATTGCGGATTTTCCGATCGTTTCATTTTTTAAGAAACGTGATTCAAAATCGTCAACACTTGTTACAAGTTTGGCAACTTGTGTTTCAGTATCGGTAATATCACCGTATTTTCTTTTTGCAGAAATCAAATTCTTTTCTAACTCATCACGTTTTGCACGATTTTGTTCCAATTCTTTGTTCGCAGGAACTACTAAAAATAGATAGATCAAAAGTAGTGTCAAAAACGTCAGCATCGCTAAACCAACCGTTACAATTTCGGGAATTCCCCACATTCCCGCATAAACCTTGCGAGGTCTGTCTTTCGGGGCGATGCTATATGATTCTTCTTTTTCAATGATGAGCGTCTCGTTTTCCGTCAACATTACGGTGCGATCTTCTTCTTCAATAACTACGGTAGAATCATTCGGGTTCGCCTCGTCATTACGAAACATTTCCGGTTCTTTCTTATTGTTCTCTTCTTCCAGATTTTGGAGGTCTTTATTTTCCATCTATTGATTTCCTCCCGGTTGAGCATTATCCGTCAAAACGGTATCGGTCGGTGGTGTCACAGACATTCCGGCACTTGGTTGATAGATCAAATGCAGAGTGTATTCCGAATAAGTTATCGTTTCGCTTTTTTGCAGATCCTGTCCGCGAAGCGATGCCCGAAAATTACCCGAATTATTCATTCTGTCCATCATCTCTAAAACGCCTTGATAATTTTTTGAAAGCACGGCAAATTCCAATTCGGCTTTTATACGTCCTTCTTCTTTATAAACATTTTCAACACTTATACGGGAAGCACTAACGCTTCCGGGCAGAACTCTTTCAATATCGGAAAGCAGACGTGACCAGCCGAATTCTTTGTTGGCAACAAGTTTGTGTCCGGCAACCATCAATTGTTTTTGAGCGGGCGAAAGACTTTTTTGCACCAATTCGCCTTTGGCATTCAATTCTTTCAATTCCACGTCCATTTGCTCAATATCGGTTTTGGCAAGTTCATTTTCCGCCGCAATTTTACGCCATTGAGTAAAGGTCAGGACGGCACCTGCAAGAGTGCATCCCAAAAGAAAAATTGCAATCAAATAGGGCAGAGTCCGATTGCGAAAAGGTTTGCTGGCTAAATTGAGTTTATTTATCACTACAAAAATTAAGAATCCGAAACTTTGATTTGGGTTGTAAAACCGTTTCAGTTTAAAGAGAATTTAATTATAAAAACTCTCGAAAATTCTAACACGAAAACATTTATTCTATACAATCTAAAAAAGTTTTGCTATTTCAAATATAAAACTTGAAACTTGAACAATTCATTTAAAATAAAAACAAACCGTAAAATATTTTTGTAGAAAAGAAAAGTCATTAACAAATTAAAGTCGTTTTTTCTTTTACTTTCTACTTTTTACTTTACAGTTCACGTTAGAGATATTAAATTGTTGCAAATTTTGCAAAAAATTATTCGTTTCTGGATGGTAAAGGAATATTCAATTCTTCTTCGCTCACATCTCTGTATGCACAAACTTTATTTCTGCCGAGTCGTTTTGCTTTGTAAAGTGCCGAATCCGCCATTTCGACAAGTTCGATCGGATCTTGCGAGTCGTTTGGATATGTGGCAATTCCGAGGCTGATGGTAATATGATGAATTCCTGAAGGCTTACCGTGTCTAATAACGCTAAATGGCTGAGTTTCAATAACTTGACGAATTCTTTCCGCCGCTATGATCGCTTGCGGTAATTCCGCATCGAGCAGGAATGCCGAAAATTCTTCGCCACCGAAACGTGCCGCCACATCGCCTGTCCGCAATGTTTGCGTGATGCACAAACCGACCTCTTCTATCGTCTTGCTTCCCGTCAAATGCCCGTATGTGTCATTGACGTTTTTAAAGTGATCTATGTCCATCATCAAAACACAAAACGGTTGATTTAATTGCTTGGCACGTCCCGATTCACGGCGTAATTCCGAAAAGAACGAACGACTTGAAAGTAATCCAGTCAGATCATCGTGAACGAGCAGACGACGTATCTGATTTTGATATTCGCGGTCAATTTCATCCAATAACTCAAACCGCAAAATATGTTCACCGATAGTAATTTTATCGCCGTTTTGCAATGTTTCCTGTGTGATCTTTTCGCCGTTGAGAAGTGTTCCGTTGCTCGATTGCAGATCGGTCAAAAGATAGTTCGGTGTTGGATTTCGCGGATCGCTCAAAGCCGTAATACG
>JBGTHN010000248.1:0-2017 GCA_041746235.1 Pyrinomonadaceae bacterium
GTTCCGTCAAAACTTGTTTGGCAACTGCCTTCAAAGTAGAAAAGACTCCTTCGCCGTCGGTTGCAACTGCATCAATTACAGGCTCACCCTTTTTTTGCAATTCGGAAGTTAACTCATCAACCGGAATGACATTCGGCAAATCACGTTTATTTAATTGCAGAACATAAGGAATTTGCATCAAGTCAAAACCTTGTGTTTCAAGGTTTTCCTGCAAATTGTAAAGTGCTTCGATATTTGCATCCATCCGTTCTTCCTGACTGTCGGCGACAAAAACAACGCCGTCAACGCCTTTTAAGATCAATTTACGCGAAGCATCGTAATAAACCTGACCGGGAACTGTATAAAGATGAAAACGGGTTTTGAATCCACGCACAGTGCCGAGTTCGAGCGGCATAAAATCGAAAAACAGCGTTCGATCGGTTTCGGTTGCCAAACTAATTAATTTTCCTTTGGCTTGCGGGGCTGTCGAATCATAGATGTATTGCAAATTCGTGGTTTTTCCGCAAAGACCGGGACCGTAATAAACTATTTTGCAATTTATTTCGCGTGATGCGTAATTTATGAAAGTCATAATTTTGTTAATGGTTAATGGTTAATGGTTAATTGATTTCGTCAACAAAATCAACGATGGACAATGAACGATGAACAATTAACTAAAAAGGCTGTCAATATCTTCATCCGTAATTTCGGAGAAAAATGAACTTTCGTTTAAAGACTGATTTGCCGAATCAATGGCAATTTCTTCCAGAATCGAAGCTACTTTGTATGTAGCTTTTTTCGTTCGCAGTTTAACTAAGCCAAGCGTTGAACGCTGGTCAAAAACTACGACCAAAAGACTTCTGCCGATAACGCTGATAAATATACTTTCGCGTTCTCCTTCGTGAACAACCGACGGAAATTCATCTTCACCGATAAGTTTTGCCATACTACTCGTAGCAGCGACATTTCCTGCGGCTAAAGATGAAAAACTCGTTGTGTCCAAATTAGCGACATCGCCGTAGGATGCGATCGGCTGACCGTCACGGTCAACCATCAGCACGACTCTTGCCGCTGCCTCGACACAAAGACGTTCTAACACAGTCTTTATCTGATTATAGTTACTTTCGTTGATTATAACGGGCGTTTCTGCCATCACAATTTATTCTCTTTTTGGTTATTGGTAAAAAAAAATGAGGGTAAGAACGAAGTCTTACATTCAAGGATAGATTATAAACAAAATCTAAAAGGTTACAAGGCGGGTTTGCAGTAATACCGCACTTTTTTACTTTAGCACAAAGACAACTTTGCTTACAAGTAGTTTTTTTAATGTTTAAAGTGTTTTACTGGTTTAAGGATGAAATCCTTTAAAATATATCAAATAAAGTCTTTATTGATAATCAAAAAGGAAAAATGATAAGATTCAACTTGGCAATGTTTTTTGCCAAATCGTATTTTTAGAGAAAAATACGATTTGTGTTGATACGATAAAGAAACTGCAAAACAGTTTTTTATAAAATTGGCATTACCTTAAAGAAATATATAATTTAATTTTTCTGTTTTGCAGTTAAACAAACCTACCCTTCGGCAAATTCTGCATTCATAATCTCTTTAAAGTTATACAGATGAGAAATCATTTATTTTCGCAAAATTCAGTTGGATTAAATGTTGTTGCTATCGGCGGCGGAAATGGTTTGTCTACGCTCCTTGAAGGATTAAAAATATACGTTAATGCAGAAAAACACACACCGACTTGGATAAAAAATCTCGTCGCGGTTGTTGCCGTTACTGATGACGGTGGAAGTTCGGGACGGCTTCGGGATGAATTGCAGATGTTACCGCCAGGCGACATACGCAATTGTATGGTTGCACTTTCGGAAGATTCACTACTTTTATCAAAACTTTTTCAGCATCGTTTTCGCGGTGAAGGCGAACTTGGCGGACACAGTTTTGGAAATCTTTTTTTAGCGGCATTGTCGGAAATTACCGGAGATTTTGCCGAAGCGGTAAAACTTTCTTCGGAAATTCTTGCCAGCAAAGG
>JBGTHN010000249.1:0-3075 GCA_041746235.1 Pyrinomonadaceae bacterium
AAGTCAAATCACAGTTCCCGACGAAGATGCAATTTATCAAGAATTAGCAGTCATTCCTCTGCTTTTCAACCCTAATTCGGATCTTGGAGCAATCGGAGGCAGAAACATCTTTGCATTTTATGAACCGCCCGGAGCAACTCCAACGCCATCTATAACACCAACTCAACCGAAACCGCCGACTCCATTTCCGCCGACTCCACCGCCGACTCCATATCCAATTTATGTGAGTTTCATAAGTCCGCAGAATGTCTATGCGGGTTCAAAATCATTTCGACTGGAGGTTAACGGCGATAAATTTACGCCCGAATCAAAGATCGTCTTTAATGGCACACCTCTGCAAACAACTTTTGTAAATGAACAACGTCTCTATGCAGATATTGCTGCCGGACTGATTCAAAATTCCGCTTCATTTGTCGTTTATGTTGACACATTTGACGGGAAGAATTTTTCTAATCAGGTTTCTTTCAATATTCAAGCACCACCAGCACCACAAGTTGAATATATTGGGATGATCGCCCGTCAACATAATAATAACGATACGGCTTATTTCCAAAAAGGAGCCAATGATGATCCGATTGGCAGAAGATTGGGAGATGAGGTTGATCGTCGTTTTCGATTGATAAGTATTTCGGAAAGAGAGGTTGTGCTTGAAGATAAGCAATTAGGTTTTCGGCATAGACTGGCAATGAAGCGACCTGATGGTCAATCATCCTCTCCGAGCAGAGGACCGGGCGGAGTAATTTCCGATCCTGTATCAAGACCAACGCGAAGAGATACGGTTAATACCGATTGTGTTCCCGGAATTCCCTGCGATATTCCGCGTGCACCGGTACAACCGAGACCAAATAATCCAAATTCACCGACGAAAGGCGATGATAATGAACCTTAGAAAAAAAGTTGTGAATGAAAAAAGAATGGAAAATAATTTAAGAAAATCTTTACACTCTTCACTCACCGCACTTCGTTCGCAAGATGGAATGTCTCTGATCGCAATTATGGCTTTGATGACAATTCTTGCCATCGCACTTCTTGCGATTGCTCCGAGCATTCAGCAATCAGTTCAAAGAGAAAAAGAACTCGAATCTATTCGTCGTGGTGAAGAAATCGCGGAAGCGATTCAGCAATATGTAGATTTTTATCAGGGAGCAAAACTTCCCGAATCAATGGATGATTTGTTGGAAGGTTTACCGCAAGGCACAAAAAAACGCCAGATTTTAAGACCTTCGGCAGCAACTGATCCTCTAAGCGAAGACGGAAAATGGCGTTTGATCGGTCCAACCGATAAAGCGTTTCTAAACTTCGGGAAAAGAGTTCTGACCTATAATAATGGTTTATTGCCCGCCACCCCAAACCGTTTTCTCAATCGCTACGCAATCCAATTTGCCAATGTCATAAATACTAACGATGAGGATGATCTACAAGGTGTTGATGAATCCGAATATGACGTTAAAACAGATAACACACCATTCATTGCCGTCTCCAGTCAAAGCAAAAGCCGTTCGGTTTTAACATATTACGGAATCGAAAATCATTCCAAATGGATTTTCACACCGCTTTTCAGAGGAACCGGCGGAACACAAGCAAATAACGCAAATACTTCCAGAACGCCGATAACAAATACCAATATTGATCCGAATTAATATTTTTCCAAACATTCCCAAATAATTAATCCATATAAAATCATTGCTTTTTTTGTCTTAATCGTTATAAATTAGCATTGATCTAAATCAAGCATTGCAAAAATAAATTTTGCAAGACCTTCCAATTTTTTTTGACCAAAATTTTTATTAATTATGAATCCAACCGAACAAAAAACCGAACTGTCCGAAGCCATCCGCAAACACAAAGAATTTCTTTTTCCGGCAGTGGCGAACTATTATCAAGAACCGATTGCAATCGTAAAAGGCGAAGGCGAATATGTCTGGGATGATGCAGGAAATCGTTATCTCGATGCGTTTGGCGGAGTTTTAACCGTTAGCATCGGACACGCAAATCCGAAAGTTAATGAAGCGATCATTAATCAGTTAAATACGATTTCGCACACTTCGACGCTTTACGCCAATAAACCACAAGGCGATCTAGCCGAGAAACTTGCCGAAATCTCGCCGGGAGAATTAAAGAAATCGTTCTTCACAAATAGCGGAACGGAAGCCGACGACACGGCGATTCTCGCGGCAAAATTGGCAACGGGACGACAAGAAATTATCGTTCTCCGCCACAGCTATTCGGGCAGAAGTGCGACCGCACTTTCCGCCATCGGACATTCAACTTGGAAACCAATCGCATCACAAGTTGCGGGAATGGTTCACGCACCCGCACCATATTGTTATCGTTGTCCTTTCAAACTCGAATATCCAAGTTGCGATGTTGCCTGTGCCGATGATGTCGAAGAATTAATCCAAACAACTACAACAGGCGAAATTGCCGCGTTTATGGCTGAACCGATCTTGGGAGTCGGCGGTTTTATCGTTCCTCCAAAAGAATATTTTGGAAAGGTCGCTGAGATCACACGCAATCACGGCGGTTTGTTTATTGCCGACGAAGTCCAAACAGGTTGGGGCAGAACGGGCGAAAAATGGTTTGGAATCGAACATTGGGATGTAAAACCGGACATCATCACATCCGCCAAAGGAATGGGCAACGGCGTGCCAATCGGTTGGACAATTGCAACTCCCGAAGTTGCCGATGCTTTCCCCGGTTTAACCTTTTCAACCTTCGGCGGAAACCCCGTTTCAATGGCAGCAGGTTTAGCAGTTGTTAATTTTATTGAAGAGGAAGACTTAAAAACAAATGCAAAAATCGTTGGCGGATATTTCCGAGAAAGACTCGAAGAATTACAAGAAAAACATCAAGTTATCGGCGACGTTCGCGGAATGGGTTTGATGCAGGCAATCGAATTGGTTGTTGACCGCAAAACAAAAGAGCCGAAGCCACAAGCCGTTTTGAAAGTCTTTGAAGAAACCAAACGTCAAGGCGTTCTAATCGGTAAAGGTGGACTTTACGGAAATGTAATCCGCACGGGATTGATGCTCAATTCGACGAAGGATAATGTAGATGAATTGATTGAGGCTTTGG
>JBGTHN010000250.1:0-5325 GCA_041746235.1 Pyrinomonadaceae bacterium
CTGAAGGATGATGAAATACTGAATCATTATAAGCCAGTGATAACAGTGGAGAGCTTTAAAAGTGAGGTTGATAATCAAGATAATTTTGATAAAACGCAAAAAGTAAAAATAAGTGAGGAGAGAACTGAAGAGTTTAAAATATCTAAAACAGAAGATTGGCAAAAGAATAAATTAGAAAAAACTCTAAAGGCTAGAATTTACGCCAAGAACCCTATTGGAGTAGCAGAAAAAAACGAAATTAGGGGCAAAAACAGAAAAAAACAACTTATCACTCTAATTCAATTTGTATTAGGAATAGGCGGTATTCTTATTTCATTTTATTTTCTTTTCTTGAATATTTCATTACCTGAATCAAGTGATTTATCAAATACCAATAATTCTGCTGTAGAAAACTCAAATGTTTCGGTAAATAATGAGTCTGAAACAACCAATGGAAATAATATTGGAGATAATGCAAATTACCCAACAAATCAAATAGTAGATGATAAAAACAAACCTTCTAAAGCCGAAAATGCTAATGAGAATATACAAAAGAAAACTATATCTAAAAAAAAGAAAAAAGATCAAGATGGACCTTGGGATCCTTGGGATAATGGATCACCGCCACCAGGTGCACCATCAGGAGGCAAAAGTGTAACTGTAAAAACTAATGATGGAGGTATTTTTATGCCGAACCCAGATGGAGGGGGTGTAATACTAGTACCTAAAAAACCAACTTCAACACGAACTCCAAAACCAACTCCAACGCGAACTCCAAAACCAATAGAAACTAATTCAAAACCATAGTAGAATTGAATTTCAAATTCAACATCATAGTAAAGTTTCAGAAATATCATTAAAATGCTCAAAGTTGGATTAACAGGTTCGATCGCGGTTGGGAAGACTTACGTTTGTGAGGTTTTTGCGGAACTTGGTGCGTTTGTTTTGGATGCTGATCTGACGGCGAGGGAAGTTGTTGAGCCGAATACAAAAGGTTTGGGTTTGATCGTTGAAAATTTTGGTGAAGAAGTCTTACTTGGAAATGGTGAGTTGGATCGTGTAAAACTTGGGAGCATTGTGTTTAATGATGAATCGAAACGGCAACTTTTGAATTCTATTGTGCATCCATTAGTTCAGGACGCACAGAATATTTGGTTAGGCGAAAAGGAAAGTGAAAATCCGAATGGTATTGCAATTGTTGATGCCGCTTTGATGATCGAATCGGGCGGGCATTCACGCTTTGATAAATTGATTGTTGTTTGGTGCGATTCTGTTATACAATTGCAGAGATTGATGTTACGCAATAATTTGAGTGAAGCGGAAGCCTTGAAACGAATCAAATCTCAGATGCCGCAGGATGAGAAAAAAACTTTTGCGGATTATTTGATCGATACTTCGGAAGGCTTTGAGTCAACGAGAAACCAGACAGAAAAGGTTTTTGAAGAACTAAAGAATGTTTTGGCAAAGAGATATTAAAGATACACAGAGAAAAATGATTAATATTGAAAAAGAAAAAATAGAACAAATCTCTGACAAAATACGGAATGTAAAAAGTATTTTTAATTTTTCCGTGTCCTTGTGTGTCTTTGGTTTGATAATTTTATCAATTGGATGTAGCGAACTTGAAAAACCGAAGCCGGAAGTTTTTTATTCTCAAACAAATCCGCCGACGAAACAGGAATTTCGTTGGAGTAATGGAAAAACTCCTAAATCGTTTGATCCGGCAATTGCTTCTGCACCTCCCGAAACCGATATTGTCAGGGCGATTTATGACGGATTAACTGAGAATGATTCGACTACTTTGAAGGCAATTCCGGCAATTTCATACAGTTGGTCAAATTCCGAAGACTATAAAGTTTGGACATTTAAATTACGTCAGGATGCAAAATGGTCAAATGGTGAGATGGTCACGGCGAAAGATTTTGTTCGTTCGTGGAAACGTCTTGCTGATATGGGCGATAAAGTTTCGCATCATCAATTGCTGAAAAATATTGTTGGAATGAATATCTATGAAGATGACGGTAATTCTCAAAAAGAATCTGATACCGATATTTTTTCACTTCAAGAAACAACAAAAGAAATAGAAAAGAAAACTCAGGAAGTTATAAAAAATGTCGGAGAATTAAAAACTGATAAGGACTCCGGTAAAGATTCCAAAAAAGAAACTTCTGAGTTAGAGAAAAATACTGCTCAAAAAACTGACGAAAAAAAACCAGTCGAACCTGTTAAAAAGAAAGTAAAAAATAAGGTTGAACTTGGAGTTAAAGCAATCGCTAAAGACACTCTTCAAGTTACTCTAATTAAACCCGATAAGGAGTTTCCTGAATTAGTTGCAAATCCAATATTCCGCCCCGTATATGCAAATGGTAAAGAATTTGAAGGCGAAAGTTTGAATGCGGATATTATTACAAACGGAGCGTTTCGCATTTTTTCGGTAGGACAAGATGGAATAACTTTAGACCGTGCGGAATATTATTATAACAAGGAAAATATACATCTTGAGCGAGTTCGTTTTGTGCCGACAAATGATGCCGACGGTGCTTTGGAAGCA
This sequence comes from Pyrinomonadaceae bacterium, assembly GCA_041746235.1. Classification (GTDB taxonomy): domain Bacteria; phylum Acidobacteriota; class Blastocatellia; order Pyrinomonadales; family Pyrinomonadaceae; genus Aridibacter. The sequence continues at coordinate 2,531 of JBGTHN010000250.1, forward strand.
TATCGAAACGGGCAAGTTGATGTAGTTACCAATGCACAATTTGAACCTTTAGCATTAAAAATTTTACTTCCATATACCGATTTCAAAAAAGTTACTCACAGTGCCTTAAATTTTTATGAATTCAATCGAAAACAAGCACCGTTTAATGACCGTCGCGTGCGTGAAGCATTGGCAATTTCGATCAAACGAGATCGTCTGACGACGGATGAAATGGAAGGCTCGACCAAATCGGCTTTCAACTATTTACCATTTGAAGAAAAGCACAAGAAGGGAAAAATAAATGAGGATATTGGCAGAGCAAAGAATCTTTTGACAACTGCGGGATTTCCAAACGGTGTTGGTTTCCCGACAATTAGATTGATTATCAATCGTAATAATATTCAACAACGTATTGCCAAAGCGGTTGCCGAAATGTGGAAACAGAATTTAAATATCGAAACCGAGATCGTTGTCAAAGAATTTGAAGAAATCGAAACAGCCAAAAAAGAAGGCGATTTTGATTTGGTTAGACGTGGAATTGTTCTTCCAACCACAGATGAAACCGCTAATATGCTGGCAATTTTTTCTCCGAGAAAAACACCTGATAACAATGAGGAAAAGGTTGAAAAAACCGAAACCGGAAGCAAGGAAAAAGAATTAAATAAAACTCAGAATACGAATACGAATACAGTATTTGAAAGTAAAACAAATAGCGAAAATCCATTGAACTTTAATGCCGGAAATAACAATATGTCGTTTGAAAATGAACTTTACATAGACACCGGGAATGAAGAAAAAACTATTTTGACCGAAGCAGAAGCTATCTTGGAAGTTCCGGCAATTCCGTTATATTTTTCTACAAGTTATTCATTGGTTAAGCCCTATATTCAAGGATTCAATATGAATAGTTTGGATGCACCGCTGTTAAAAGGTGTTAAGATTGATAATAATTGGCAACCGAAAAAGACCAATAGTGAATCTTAAAAATTAGCATTAAACTTTGAAGTCTTTGGCTTTATCCAACTTTTTGAAAACTCTTTAACAATTTGAATATTAAATTTTTGTTAAAAGTATTTCTTGATTGAAATAACAAATACGTGATAAGTTTATCGCAAGTTTTGAAACGACGAGTTTTTATTTTCTCTCCTAAGTCTAGCAACATTAGACTTTCATTTATTTAACAGTTTTACCGAAAGGAGCGTGAGCTATGCCTAAGTTTTTTAGTCAAACCCGTGTGGGAATTGCTTTAATAGTTTTGTCTTCATTTTTAGCCAGTTGTGCTACCCAAGCCAACAATAAATATTATGGAGTGATCGAAGTTCCGAAAGGACAGGTTTTGAGATACGTTTCGGGTTCTGAGCCGGAATCTCTTGACCCGCAAGTTCCGACCGGACAACCCGAAGCAAGAGTTTTAATGGCTTTGTATGAAGGTTTGGTTGAATATGACCCAAAAACAATGGAAGCGATTCCGGGCATTGCCGAAAGTTGGGAAGTTAGCCCAGACGGAACGGAATACATTTTCAATTTACGCAAGGACGCAAAATTTTCTAACGGTGAACAGATAAAAGCTAAAGACTTCGTTTATACATTCCAACGCGGTTTTTCACCGGCATTAGCAGCTCAAAACGCATATCTCGGTTATTACATCAAATATTCAGAAGCCTACAACGCCGGAAAATCCTTCGTTAAAAAAGCTGACGGAACTTATTTATTAGTATCTGAAACTGTTAAGAAAGAAGAAGCAAAACCCGCCGAACAGAAAGAAGAACCAAAAGCTGACGAAAAAGCTAAAGCCGAAGAAAAGCCGGAAGCTAAACCCGAAGAGGCAAAACCCGCCGAAGCCGAAAAGAAAGCCGAAGAAAAACCTGCCGAAGCAGAAAAGAAAGTAACGGAAGAGGCGAAAACAGAAAGTTTTGGTGCAGATACCGAGTTTCGCAAATATATTAATTCACCCGACAGATTTACGGCTGATGCCGATCCTTTGGCATTAGCGAAAGGAATGGAAGGCAATGAACTTGTCAAAAATGAGTTCAAATTCAGAACAACCGATTTGAAAGATGCTTCGGCGTTTGCCAAAAAAGTTAAAGATGGAACGGACGCTTTCTCAAAATATTTACAAACAAATTTGAGTCAAGATGCTTTGAATGCTTGTGCCACGGGAACTTGTTCCGATGATAATAAAAAGGCTTTAACCGATAGCTTGAATGCTTTGGCTGATAAAGAAGCAGTTTACACGGTGGAAAGATTCAACGGTATAAAACTTTCCGAAGATTCGGACGGTTTGCTCAAACAGATTGATGATGGCAACAAAAAAGTTGATGAAGAAAATGCCAAGATTGACGAAGAAATCAAAGCATTAAAAACACCGGAAGAAAAAGCAGAGAAAGAGAAAAAGAAAAAGAAAAAGGTTGAAAAACTTTTTTATGTTAATCGTTTGTTGCTTGAAGACGTTTACAAAGACAGTTTAGCAAAAGCACCGCTTGTGCCGATAGAAGCTAAAGACATCGGCGTTGAAGCGATTGACGACCAAACATTTCGCATCAAACTCTATCAACCCGCACCGTTTTTTATAGGACTTCTCGGACATCAATTTTTCAGAGTTGTTCACGAAGCGACGATCAAAAAATACGGCGATCATCATTGGACAAAACCGCAAAATATCGTTACCAGCGGACCATTTAAACTTGTCGAAAGAAATCCATATCAAAATGTCATTGTTGAAAAAGACCCGATGTATTGGGATGCGAAAAATGTTAGATTGGACAGAATTGAGTTTTATCCGTTGGAAGAAGCAACGACGATGATGAATCTCTATA
>JBGTHN010000251.1:0-3829 GCA_041746235.1 Pyrinomonadaceae bacterium
GATCAAAAACAAACCAATTCGTCGGCGAAATGATATTTGCATTGATAATTGTTGTGCCTGTAATTGATTGTTTGTCGGGAAAAACTTGAGCCGTAATATCATAACTTTGCACATCGTAAGCTGCCTGTTCATACATCAAAACTCCACCCGAAGGTGTCGGACGAAATTGAGCGAAAGTCGCAAATGTAAATATCAAAAGTATAAAAATAATCAAAATCTGACGCATAAATTTGTTCTCCAATTTTAATCCGAATAATCAAATTCCAAAGTTTGCCGATAATCTTCCGCCATCGAAGGATGCCCGTGTGCAAGCGAAACTTCGATACCTTTTTCATAAGACGCTTTGGCTTTTTCGCTGTCGCCCGTCGCTTCGTAAGCCTTTGCAAGCATTCCATAAGCCGCACCTTCGTCGTCGGCTTTTGCTAAATAATCTTCGAGTGTTTCGATCGTTTTTTGCCAATCGTTCAACTTCTGATATTCATTCGCCAAACCAAATAAAACCATTGTATTACTTGGGTCTGACTCCAACATTTGCTTAAAAACTTCAATTCTGTCTGACATAATTTAATTTTGAATCTTTGCCCAATTTGGCAATTTTATTTCCATTCCCGAAATACTATATCTCGTCTCAAACTTTCCATCACCGTCCTCATCAAAATAGTAGAATTCTACCATTGCCCCGTAATAATTTTTGGAACGAAAAATACCTTTACCACTCATTGTTTGTTCATCAATCGAGAACAGAACACATTGAAAAGAATGTAAAAAAATTTTATCTTTTATGCTAAAACTTTTAGCTTTACGAACCTCACAAAACATTTCAGATTTATTTTCGGTATCTTTTTTTGAACGCAAAAAGATAGCAGGTTTTTTATCAACTTTTTCTAAATCGAACTCTGAAACTTTCACCCAAAAGCCATCTACTTCTTTATTGATTTCAGATTTTAATTCAAAAGTTGAAACATCCGGAAGTTCCCATCCCTCTTCCTTTACTGATTTTTCTTGAGAAAAGGCATTACCTGAAAAATGCAAAATAACAAAAACAAAAAGAAGTATTTTTTTCATATTAATCTCCAAACATTCCAATTAAAACAATTTTTGTTGAATCGGTAAAGGTTTTTCTTCAGACTTATTCATCCGCTCAAATTTTTCAAATCCGAGACGTTTAAAATGCAGGTTGAATAAGTTTCGAGCCATTTCCCATTGCTGAGTTTTGCCTTTTCCTCGATCGTCAAAACTTTTATGTTGCAAAGTTCCGCTCTTTTCGCGTTTGATGTGATTGAGGATTTTGTTTGCTTTGGTTGGAATTTTCTCTATGAGTTTTTCGACAAAATATTCTTCAATTGAATCGGTGTCAATGTGGATCATATTCATAAACGCTTTTGTCGCACCATTTTCTCTCGCTTTTTCGAGAAGTCCGGGAATGTCGGATTCGTTGTAACCCGGAATAACGGGAGCAATGCCGATCCCGACCTTTATTCCAACATCGGTCAAAACTTTCATTGCCCGAAAACGTGCATCGGGAATCGGCGTATAAGGCTCAAACGGATTTGATTTTTCGGTTGTTAAAAATGGAATTGAGAAAAAAACGGTCGCATTAAGTTTTTTCAAAATATCCAAATCTCTTGTAATCAAAGGTGATTTTGTGATTACTGCAACGGGAATTCTAAATTCATAACAAACTTCCAGACATTTTTTTGTCAGTTCATAATTTACTTCAAGCGGCAGATATGGATCGGTGGCAAATGAAAATTCGAGGTGCGTTATTTTCTTTCGTGTGCGTTTTAATTCGTTACGCAAAACTTCGGGAGCATTTATTTTTGCGACGATCTTTGTTTCAAAATCCGTTCCTGCTCCGTAACCTAAAAATTCGTGATATTGCCTTGCAAAACAATATGTGCAAGCGTGGATGCAACCTCGATAACAATTAACGACGAAACGATTTCCTAACTCAGGTGAATAGCTTTCCGAGATCATTGACCTCGTGTTTACTTCTTCAAAAATCTCAAGTTTAGCTTTTGGCGGTTCGCCAATATATTCAGCTGAATATTTTTGATATGGATTCGGTGGATTCTTAACTTGTCGCATAGATGCAACCATAATTCATCTTTAATAATAATGCAACAAATTTTTGTAAAAAATTTTAGCCTACGAAACATACGAAATAAACGAAAAAACGAAAAATAATTTAACTTCTTTGTCTTACTTTTCGTATTTTTCGTTTATTTCGTAGGCAGATTTCTTTTTTTCAACCGTTTGCCAAAGCCTGCTCAACTGATTCAAGTATCTTTGTTTCCGAGGGAAATAAAAACCACCCTTTTTGAGCCACTTCTTGATCGCCGACCAAAACCGTAAATTCGCCACGACCACCTTCTATTAATTCAGTTTCAACACCTAATTTGCTTTTTATCAAGTCTGCCACACGGGCAGCTTTTGGACGATATGACGCTCAGACCTTACAGAAACGAATGCTAATTTTTTTCATAATATTTTCTCCTAACTTTTAAGAATTATAACAACTGTAGTGAATTTCGTGAAATCTAACCGCTTATATTTTAGGGCAAATCTATCTCGTCCCATTTTAATAAAACGCCATTAATTCGCTTGTGACAATTACTTTATCAAGGTTCTCCGTTATACTAACTTGTTTAGACAAGGTTTAATTTAATAAATATGCAAACAGAAGAAACCAACGACAGATCGTTCAACGAATTTGGTTTGAGCGACAAATTGCTTAAAGCAATTAAGGAACTAGGCTACGAAACACCTTCACCGATTCAAGCCAAAACGATTCCGCTTATTTTGGAAGGCAGAGACATCATCGGACAAGCTCAGACAGGAACGGGGAAAACTGCGGCGTTCGCACTTCCGATGCTAGAGAAAATTGATCCGAAAAGCAAAAAAGTTCAGGCTTTAGTTTTAACACCGACGCGTGAACTGGCGATTCAAGTTGCCGAAGCGATTCATTCTTACGCCAAACATATCGGTCGCATACGCATTCTTCCCGTTTACGGCGGACAATCTATCAGTCAGCAAATTCGCCATCTACGAAGCGGTGTGCAAATTATCGTCGGAACGCCGGGACGTGTAATGGATCATTTGCGGCGTGAAACGGTTGATATTTCCGATCTCAAAGTAATGGTTTTGGACGAAGCCGATGAAATGCTCAGAATGGGATTTATCGAAGATGTCGAATGGATTTTGAGCCACACGCCGGAAACTCGTCAGACCGCACTTTTTTCAGCGACGATGCCGCGACAAATTCGACGAATTGCCGATAAACATATTCAAAATGCGGTTCACGTCGAGATCGAGCAGAAAACGATGACCGTTCCAGCGATCAAACAATTTTACATAAATCTTCCCGAACGCCAGAAAACCGATGCCTTAACACGAATTCTTGAAATTCAATCCGTTCCCGGCGAAGCGGTTCTGATATTTCATCGAACCAAGATCGGATGTGAACAATTAAAGGATAAACTGCAAGCACGCGGTTATGCGGCGGAAGCTATGCACGGTGATATGAATCAAAATCAACGTGAAAGCGTAATTAAACGTATGAAGAACGGCAAGGTCGAGATCGTCGTGGCGACCGATGTTGCCGCACGCGGTCTTGACGTTGAACATATTACGACCGTTATCAATTACGATATGCCTTCGGATACCGAATCCTACGTTCACAGAATCGGTCGAACGGGGCGAGCCGGACGCGAAGGACAAGCGATTTTGTTTGCAACTCCACGTCAACAACGGATGCTTCGAGATATTGAAAGATATACGAAACAAAAGATCGAACCGTTGCGTCTGCCGACCGAAGCCGATGTTGCCG
>JBGTHN010000252.1:0-4096 GCA_041746235.1 Pyrinomonadaceae bacterium
GAAAGTAACGATTTAACGATCATCTGGAAAGAGTTAGATAGAAAATATGCTCCGGAAATAATATATCCAGATAAGTAATTTCTCTGGAACTATTTATGAATTTTGATAATAAAGTCGCAGTCATTACAGACGTAACAAGTGGAATCGGTAAAGTGATAATTTTTTGATAAATAAACTGAGATAAATAAGGTGAATGTTAAAATTATAAAAAGTATTTTTAATATAGGAGGAGAGATGAAAAAATTATTAGTGCTTATAGTTGTATTATTGGGAAGTAGTATTGGAACTTATTCACAAGGTATGCCGCAACCCACACCACAACCTGTTTATACTGAAAGTATAAGAAGACAGATCAATACATCGAGTGATTTGAACCGCAGATCGGAAAATATGAGAATGGCAGAAAACTTTCCGATTAGAACTGAAGAAGATCGGGTAATTTTTCTGAGAGGTATTCAACCGCATTTTCGGGAATCTACGGATGCAGAGCTTGAATTTATTGCACCAAATAGCGAAGACCGTGAAAAATATGCTTCGTTCTTAAAAAAGAAAAATACAGGTTTAATCAAATTGATAGATGATAAAGGTTGTGCGAGTAACAAAAATATTGTCAATGCTTCGCCAAAATGTGAAGGTTATACAATGCCCGGTGCAGGTTCGTCATATTCATTTAGATTTGGAGATTATCGTATTTTTAATCTGTCCGATATAAATTATAAGAATAATAGGTTTGAATCTTTAGGGGTTTTAACTCACGGAATAATGGTAAATCTTGGCGATGTTTCTCTGGAAGATGCTGATTTAGATTCCAAGGGAATGAATTATTTGGTAAAACTTAAACCAGCCAATGATTTTCAAAAAGCGGCGGAAATTGCCCAAGACCTGACAAAAGGAATCAAAGACGATGGTTTTACTTATGCAAGTATTTTGCCTGTTGCTGAAAATTCCACTTATGCTCTGCGTTCAATCGCTTACAATGGCGAATCATTAAAGGTTGTCGAAGGACTTCTTTATAATGAAATGGAACTGGACAGACGCGAAGACATAATTGTTGTTTTTCGTGTGGTTCGCCTAAATCCGAATGACAATGTAACAATTTTATGGAAGGAATTAAAAAGCAAAAAATCACCTGAACTTAAGCAAAAAAAATAAGTGAAATTAGAAAATAAAGTCGCAATCATCACAGGCGGAACAAAAGGAATCGGTAAAGCGATTGCCGAAAGTTTATTAAAAAACGGTGCAAAGGTTTTTATTTGTGCGAGGGATAAATTTGTCTTAAAACGCTCTTTGGAATATCTCAGCCAATTTGGAAAAGTTGACGGTGAGATTTGCGATGTTCGGAGCGAAACTCAAGTAAAAGAAATGTTTGATGAATGTCTGCGTGTCTTCGGAGGCGTAGATATTTTGATAAATAGTGCTGGCGTTGGTGTGTTCGGCAAGACGGTCGAAGAACTCGAACCGGACGATTTTCGTTGGGTTTTGGAGACAAATCTTTTTGGAGTTTATTACACTTGTCATCACGCAATACCTTTGATAAAGAGTCGCGGCGGAGGTTACATCATCAATATCTCATCACTCGCCGGACAAAATGCTCACCCGAAAATGGCGGCTTATAATGCCTCAAAATTTGCACTCAACGGTTTTACGGAAGCGTTGATGCAGGAAGTTCGGCAAGACAATATAAAAGTTAGTTACATTTGTCCGGGTTCGGTAAATACCGAATTTGGCGACGATGAAATTTCCGACGAAAAGGCGTGGCAACTGCAACCCGAAGACATTGCTTTGACAGTTCTGGATTTACTAAAACACAAATCACGAAGCCTTCCGAGTAAAGTAGAAATTCGTCCAAGCAAGCCACCGCAAAAATAATCAAAAATCCATTTTTTATAAATACTTTTGTGCCGAATTTTTATCCGAAAAAGATCAATCAAAGATTTAATACCGCGAAAAACTTCGGCGTTGCTGATAATTCTAATGCAAATGGAAAATCGGCGAGTTTTATCTGCGGCGTTTCAATTAGGTTTTCATTGCAGATAGATGAAACTCAAAAACAAATAAACGAAGCAAAATTTAAAACCAACGGTTGCGGTTTTGTTATTGCAACTGCAGATTTTCTGGGCGAAAAGATCGTTGGAAAAAAACTTATAGAACTTCATGGTTTGGAAGATTTGGAACTTGAAGTTAAAGATGAATTCGGTGAATTTTCCGCAGATCGAAAGCATTGTAAAGAGATTTGTTTTGACGCATTGCACGATGCTTTAGCAAAATATCGAACCGCACAGATCGAAGAATGGACAGGCGAAAAGGCTTTGATCTGTACTTGTTTCGGTGTTTCGGAAGAACGGATTGAAAAAGAAATTACGAAACAAAATTTGCTAACGGTCGAAGAGGTCGGTGATGTCTGCAATGCGGGAACAGGTTGCGGTTCGTGTCAGCCTTTGATTCAGGAAATCTTAGATTCGGGTGAGGTTGCTTAGAAAAAGAGTGTTTACCGCAGAGGTGCAAATGTCATAAAGGAAAGAAAAGTGCTTTATTGGTTAAAACTGTTAGTGTATAATCTGATACTGTCTAAAACTTGAATACTAAAAATTATTAAAAGAGGAAATAAATCAAAGATTTGCCAATCGAAAATCGCAAATCCAAAAGCTAAATCAAACCAATGGACGATCCTTCTAGTTTATTCTTACTCTTTTTTGCCGAAGCCGGTTCGGTGGAACAACCTGCCAATTATATTTTTATTGCATTTAAACTTTTATTAGTCTTAGTTCTCGTTTTATTGAACGGGTATTTTGTGGCGGCGGAGTTTGCTTATGTGGCTGTTCGTAAGTCGCGTATCAAGATTCTTGCGGATGAAGGTGTTAAAAGTGCAAAGCGTTTGATGGAGATTTTGAATAATCTGAATCCATATCTTTCGGCTTGCCAACTTGGTATTACAATCGCTTCGCTGGCACTCGGAACACTTGCTGAACCTGCCGTCGCAGAACTTCTTGACACGCCGCTTTCATTTCTGCCCGAAGCCGCAAGACATCCCGTTGCTTTGATAATTTCTTTGTCAATTATCACCAGTTTGCACATAACTTTGGGCGAACAAGCTCCAAAATTGGTCGGACTTGAATTGGCAGAAAAAGTGGCGATGTGGACGGCTTTACCAACAAAGATTTTCTATACGATCTTCAAAATACCGATTCACGCATTGGATTGGGCGAGCGTGAAAATGGTTGGTCTTGTTGGACTTAATGCAGGCGGTGAACACGGTTCGATCTATTCGGAAGATGAGATTCGTCAATTAATAGATATTTCAAAACGAAGCGGACATCTTAATGCCGAAGAACAGAAACTTATACATCAGGTTTTTGAATTTTCAGAAACAACCGTCCGTGAAGCGATGATTCCGCGAACTGAAATTATGGCGATTCCCGTAACAATGCCGATTGAAGAAATCGCCGAAACTTTTCGTGAATATGGTTTTTCGCGTCTTCCCGTTTATCGTGAATCAATGGACGATATTGCGGGCGTTATTCATAGCAAAGATGTGATGATAAACCTTTTAACGCCCGAAACTTTCCGCATTGAAAAGAATTTACGAAAACCCGTCTATGTAGTTGATACGGCACGGCTTGAAGACGTTCTGCGACAAATGCAGAGAGAGAAATTTCACTTTGGTTTCGTCGTTGATGAACACGGCGGAGTTGAGGGAATCATAACTTTGGAAGATTTGCTTGAAGAAATTGTCGGCGAGATTGATGATGAATATGATGTAGAAACTACCGAGCAAATCCACAAGCAAAAAGACGGAAGTTATATTTTGGACGGCGGACTTGCAGTGCGTGATCTGAATCGTAAATTAGGCTTGAATGTTCCTGTTTCGGAAAGTTATACGACGATCGCAGGTTTTCTTATGAGCGAAGCCGGACAAGTTTTAGAAACCGGCGAAAGCGTTCAATTCAATGGACACATATTTAAGATCGAAGAGGTCGATAAACGTCGAATTATAAAGGTTCGGATGGCGAAGAGTGAATAGTTTTGAGGGACGAGAGACGAGGGACAAGGGACGAGATTGTTAAGAAAAACATCTCGTCCCTTTTTTTTGCGAATT
>JBGTHN010000253.1:0-12342 GCA_041746235.1 Pyrinomonadaceae bacterium
TATCTTCAATTTGCCAGTCAAAATTATAAGCCGTTTCAAAACGCGTCTGAAGTAAATAAAGATAGTTTCGGGCGAAATCCAATTCTTCTTTGACCGAAACTACTTCCGCATTTTTGGTATGCAGAATATAGCGGTAAAGCTGTGCTAATTTCTCGAGAAATAGATTTGCATTTTTCGAATCTTTTTCAATCAGCGACGAGAGAACATTCAGATTATTAAACAAAAAATGTGGATCAACCTTTTGTTGAAGCGTCTTTAGTTCCATCTCGGATTTTACCTTTTGAGCCTGCGTAAGTCTCTCTTTTGTTTGATTTACAAGCGTCATATAAAAATACCCAATTAAAGTAAATCCAACAAATATCTGCACAATCAATAAGTGTAGAAAACCCATCACCCAATCGAATTCAATGTTTTTTTCCCTTCCTGAATAAGTAAAACCTAAAACAAGAATACAAAACGCATTGAGAAGTAAAGCGATCAGCGGAATCAAACCAACCAAAATCAAGAAATCGCGGGCAATCGATTTGGAGTTTTCGGACAAAAGATCAAACTTTCTTTTGGCGAAAATGAGTAGCCCGCCTCCGATCAAACTGAAAGCAAAATTCCATAGCGGAGCATCGATGCTCCAACGAAAACTTTGGAGTGAACCGCTTTGAAGAATACTTATGTAAAGCATAAATAAATAAGAAAACCCAAGCCAGCTCAATATCCCTAAACCGAAAAACGGTACATGTTGTAGAATTTGAGCTGACCTGATCTTACTTAAAACTTTTTGATTACTTTTTCGGTTTTGCATCATCCGGAAGACTGTAAATTACTTTGCCTGTTTCGTCTAAGAAATTAAGTTTTGGCGTTCCATTCGCTTCAACTGATATTTCAATCCGCGATTTACCTTTTGCGTCTTTAAGTTTAATAATTGCCGATTTGTCATAGTTTCTACCAATCATCAGACGACTGGCTGCCATTTGTCCTTTATCCCGCATTTCTTGAAAAGCCGCTTCTTGTTCCTCTTTGGTCGGCAGTTTTTTGATCTCTTCATACTTAGAGATAAAATCGGTCAGAGGCATATTTTGATCATTCATTTTCAAGCCTGAGAAATAATTCCCCTCAGCGTCTTCGCCGTGTAAAAATTGAATGGTTTGGTCGCCACGAAACTTGTCGAATGTAAGCGTACCGTATTGTCCTTTGTCGGTATCACCGTCGAAAATTAATCCGCCGATCTCGTCGCCTTTTTCGCTAAAGAAGATCATTCCCGCCGCTCTTTGTCCTTCACGTTCTTTGTAGTATTTGCCGTCCATTGCTCCGGGATGCTGTCGTTCTTTGTTGGCTATGACCATTTTTAGTTTGCCATTTTTTTCAACAACATTAATTCGTTCAACATCAATTTCTTTAAATTTTTGTTTTTTGTCAGAACTAAATCCCATCAAAAAAATAGATCCGCCAACTAAAACCATTATTACGCAAAAAGCCTGCATTCGGAATACCTTTTTTTCTAACTCTCTATATTTATCATTCATAAAATTATCTCCTGTATCTTCCAATTTGTATATGAACTTTAGAATCAATCTGTCTTTTATGTAAATAAAAAACATTTGAATGCAGGAAAATATCACCTTAACGCAGGAAATATATCTGGCAATAACTTTTACAATTTTAAAAGTCAGTACAAATTTGTGGAAAAAACCGAGTCTGTTATTATGAGAACAATTTAATTCAACTAAAATGTACTGATGCTGAAAATTGATATTCATACACACATACTTCCCCGCGATATTCCGAATTGGAAAGAAAAATTCGGCTACGGCGGATTTATCCAACTCGATCATCACAAAACTGGCTGTGCCAAAATGATGAAAGACGACGGGCATTTTTTTCGTGAGATTGCCAGTAATTGCTGGTCGGCGGAGAGTCGTATCAAAGACTGTGAGGAATTTAATGTTGATGTGCAGGTGCTTTCGACAGTTCCCGTAATGTTTGCATATTGGGCGGAAGCAAGAGATTGTTTGGAAGTTTCGCGTGTTTTGAATGATGGAATTGCTGAGATCGTCGCGAAATATCCGAAGCGATTTATTGGTCTCGGAACTGTTCCGATGCAAGATGCAGACTTGGCGATAAAGGAATTAGAACGATTCAAAGAGATCGGTTTGGTCGGCGTTGAGATCGGTTCTAATGTGAATCAGTTAAACTTAGGCGAACCGCAATTTTTTGATATTTTCAAAGCGTGTGAAGAATTAGATTTAGCAGTTTTTGTTCATCCTTGGGAAATGATGGGACAAAGCGAGATGCAAAAATATTGGTTGCCGTGGCTTGTCGGAATGCCTGCTGAAACTTCGCGTGCGATTTGCAGTTTGATATTTTCAGGCGTGTTGGAAAAGTTGCCAAAACTTCGTATTGCATTCGCTCACGGCGGTGGTTCTTTTCCTTCAACAATCGGCAGAGTCGAACACGGTTTTAATGTTCGCCCCGATCTTTGTGCGGTTGATAATCCTGTCAATCCAAGAGAATATCTCGACAAAATATATTTTGATTCGCTCGTTCATTCGCCCGAAATGCTTGATTATTTGGTAAATCTCGTCGGAGCAGATCGCATCGCACTCGGCACGGATTATCCATTTCCGCTCGGCGAATTAGAACCCGGTCAATTGATTGAATCAATGCCTTATGATGATGAAACAAAAGCAAAACTCCTTCACGGTGCGGCACTTGATTGGTTGAGATTAACGAAAGAGCAATTTTGCTAATGAGTTAGAAAAAAAAAGCGAACTTCACATAAACAAGAAGTTCGCTTTTCTTTTGTCGGGTTTCATTCAATTGCCACAATGTCCAAATCTTTTCTGGCATCGTCAACAAAGATAACTTGCGGGTTATTGGCAAATTGATATTGTTTGCTTTTGGCACTCAGGACATAGGTTGCCCCAGCCGTAATGTTATTGAATCTGTAGTAACCAAAATTATTAGTGGTGGCAAAACGAACCGCACCAGTTTGGTCGGTTATCGTAATCGTAACACGCCCGATTCCAATGCCATTTGGGCTTATAACTCTTCCTCCGATCTCCACATTAGCCGCAGTTGGGGCAAGTTCCGCCAATGTCCAATCAGAAAACCCTGTAACATTTTCCATACTCGCAATGTTGGAAAATGTATTGATCGAGCTGTTGATATATGAAGCCGTTCCGCCCGTAATTCGAAAGGCTCGATAATTGTTCTCATTTCCGGTGATGTCGCCGTCGAGATAGCCAAAATGCAAATTCGCATTCGTAACGCCGCCGCCGGGATTTTCGATCTGCCACCAACGTCCCAAACGATTTGCGGGCAATCCATTCGCCGGATTTGAATAAGCACCTTGATTAGCTTTGACTGAGATATTTCCTGTGCCAGTGATATTTTTGACCGTTACGGGCGAATAACCGTTGACCGTGCCGACCGGAAAATTAAATGTCTCGTTTTCTCCGACACAACGCACCAGAGTAGTTTGGATATAAGCTGTCGCATCGCCGCCCATAATGCCGTCGGGTTTGCAATTAGTAATAATCAGCGTTCCATCGCCTTTGATCGTGCCACCGTTCAAGCCGAGAATACCGTTGATCGTTAAAGTTCGTCCCGCACCGATGGTCAAAGTTCCGCCGTTAAAATTCAAATCGTCCAAAGTAACATCGGCAGAAGTGATGTTGATGTTTCCTGCACCGGCGGGAATAACGGCATTGGTGTTAAAAGCCGGAACACTTCCGAGTATCCAATTTGAGTCATCAAACCAATCGGATGTTGGTGCAGGAACATTCCATTGCTGTAAGTAGATTCGTGTGAAAAAATGTGCGACACCTCCGCCTGTTCCGTGAAATGAACCGCCGACATAAAGTTCGTTACCCGATTGAACTATTGCACGAGTTCGGCGTGATGCCCCGCGATCATCCGTATCGCCTGTAATCATTGCCCAAATATTATTTTGCGTATCATAACGAGCAACTCCGTTAAGCGTTACGGCGGTGTCGGCAGTACTAAAAAACTCACCGTTGACATATAAAAAATTACCCGAAACCGCTAAGGATTCGGTATAATCGCTCAAACCGCTATTGGCTAATTCTGACCAAGTGTTCGTTACGGTGTTGTAGCGGGCAATTTGGTTCAGATTTATTCCTGAGAAACTGAATGTTCCCGTAAAGAATCCACCGGCAAACAAGTCATCACCCGAAACAGCCAAGGCAAAGACCGAACTGTTTAGCCCGTTGAAGGCGAGTGGTGACCAAGTATTTGTGGTCAAATTGTAACGGGCGATTCGATTCAGATTCGTTACTGCACTATCAGAAGTTCTCGTAAATGCACCGCCGACATACAGGTTGCCGCCGGAAATTGCTAATGAATTAATTGAACTGTTCAGTCCGTTGTTTGACAATGGAGACCAAGTGTTGGTGGTGAGATTATAACGGGCAATACGGTTCAGATTCGTTACCGCACTGTCCGCAGTTGCCGAAAATTCACCGCCGACATACAAGTTATCGCCCGAAATCGCCAACGAAGTTACGATGGCGTTTAGTCCATTATTAGCTAAAGGCGACCAAGTTTTAGTTGTCGGATTGTATCGGGCGATCTGATTCAGATTCGTTACCGCATCATCGGCAGTCGCCGTAAAATAACCACCTGCATAAATATTGCCATTGGCATCGGCGACAAGCGAACTAATCTGTTCGTTTAGTGCATTGCCGTTGTTAGAACCTAGCGAAGACCAGCCGTCATTTGCAGTTCCATTAGTTTTTTTTGAACTCGTAGAAAACTCAGAAAAACTACTTAAACTTGACAAATTAAAACGAGCAATTCCTCCATACACCGGTGGTGCCTCAATAACACTCAGTCTTGAAAACCGCCCGCCTATATACAAATAGTTGTCAACCCTTTCTAGTGCATTGACATTACCATCCAACCCACCGTAAGGGAATCGCCGCCACATTCCATCATAACCGGCAATCCGATTTAGAGTACTCTGTCCATTATATGTAGCCGTAAAACTTCCGCCGACAAAAACTATATTTCCGTCAGATTCCAAAGTTCTAACCTCGTCGTTCAACCCATTTTCATTTAATGCACTCCAATTACCACCGGCAAAGCTGGTAATGTTGTTCAAAGTTATTGTATTATCTCCGCTTGCTGAAAAACTACCACCAACATACAAATTGCTTCCCATCTCAAGCAACGCATTAACCCGACCGTTCAACCCGTTATTGCTGAAGGCAAACCAACCGCCATTATTGAAGCCGGCAATATGATTAAGCCCAGTTGTTGGGCTGCTAAACGTCTCCGTAAATTCACCGCCAACGGTAAAACTTCCGTTATCACCACTTATCAACGCTCTGACTGTATCGTTTAATCCGTCTCCGGGTAGGGATGACCATTGCATTTGGGTAATGTCATAACGTGCGATGTTGTTGAGATCCATAGCTGAGAGGTTGTTGGACGACGAAAAACTACCACCGACAATCAAAAAATTGCCCGAAATTACCAGAGCATTAACATCTCCGTCTAACCCTTCTCCGGCAAGGGGTTCCCAAATCTTCAAATCAATATCATAACGAGCAATGCGGTTCAAACCCATTGTTGTTCCTTCTTTGGTTTCCGAAAAATTACCACCGACATATAAATATTTACCCGAAATTGCCAGAGCATTTACAAAACTGCCTTTTTGGTTTGAACCGTCAACTAACCCGCCACCACTAAGTGAATACCACCTGTCCTCAGTTGGGTTGAAATAAGCGACATTATATGCGGATTCGCTCCGAATTGAAGTAAAGCTACCGCCAAAGAAAATGTTGCCCGTCCTATTATCTACTGCAATTGCTTTGACATCACGCGGTAAATAAGAACCGGCATTGTTTGATCCATTAGTGTAAAATCGAGAGTCGTAACTACCAAACACTTGTGGAATCTGCGTTTGTGGAGTGGGAGGACAACCACTAAAACCTGCGGTAAAATATACAACGATGACCACTAACAAATATCTCGACCAATGTGTCGAAAAACTCTGTGGCATCCTCCTCAAAGATTTTTTCAAATATTGAATCAATGCGAAAATGAAAAACGGACTGAAAAAGTTTTTATGTCGTGTCATAGCCTTAATCTCCTTTGAAAAAAAATGGAATTGAAACGAATTTAACTTGACCGCACTTAAAAAATCTTCAAAAATAGAATCAAAACTTATCAAAAGTTCTCAAAATTATGATAGAGCTTTCGGAATCAAAGGTTTACGAGTTTGAAGAATTCCGTCTTGACACAAAAAGTCGTAGGCTTTTTCTACGCGAAACGGATGAACTTGTGCCTTTGACACCAAAAGCCATTGACCTTTTATTATTTTTGGTTGAGAATCGCGGCAAAGTTTTGACAAAAGATCAGTTGCTTGAGACCGTTTGGGGCAATTCATTTGTTGAAGAATCTAATCTTTCACAGACAATATTCGTTTTAAGAAAAACGCTCGGTGAGAACACAAAAACGCCTCGATTTATATTGACCTCGCAAGGACTCGGTTATCAATTTATCGCCGATGTTCGGGAAATAATTCCCGGCGATGAAATTTTAGATGAAACACTTTTTGCCGAGACCGATGATTCAAACAACCACAAACCTATCGCCCCGACAATAAAGGCAAAACCCAAAAAGCATCTAAAATATCTATGGTTACTTTTGCCAATTGTTCTGATTTCCGCATTTGCGATCTATTGGTTTTATCCAGTTTCAAAACCTGCGTCCGTCAGCGATATAAAATCGATTGCCATTCTACCGTTTGAAGATTTAACTACCGAACACTCCGAAAAATATCTAGGTGTCAGTTTGGCAGATGCACTTGTCAATAAATTTAGCGGATTAAAGAAAGTAATTGTTCGCCCGACGAGGACGGTTTTAAAATATGCGGGAAATCGGGAAGATCCGGCTACCATCGGACGCGAATTAAAGGTTGATGCGGTGCTTGATGGAAGAATTCAACGAATTAACGACCGTATTCGAGTCAGCGTCCAACTGATCAGAACTTCGGATAATGCAACGATCTGGACAGGGAGTTTTGATGATAAATTCACAAACTTTTTTGCTGTTCAGGATTCAATAAGTCAAAAAGTTGTTCAATCTTTGGCGTTGCAACTTGACGAAAAAGAACTTAAGAGATTTAACCAACGCGGCACGGAAAACGCCGAAGCATATCAGGATTATTTACGCGGACGGTTTTTTTGGAACAAACGAACCGGCTCAGATTTGCAAAAAGCGATCGGTCATTTCGAGCAGGCGACAATCAAAGACCCGAATTTTGCACTTGCTTATGCCGGAGCAGCGAGTTGTTACATATTGCTGCCGGAATATAGTGCGGCGACTCCGCTTGAAGCTTTTCCGCAAGCCAAAATAGCAATCAACAAGGCTTTTGAATTTGATGACCAGTTGTCCGAGGTCTATTCCGCACTTGGCTATACACAGGCATTTTATGATTGGGATTGGATAGGGGCGGAAAAATCTTTCCAACGGGCACTTGAATTAAATCCGAATTATGCAACGGCACATCAATGGTATGGCGAGTTTCTTGCAGAATTGGGACGATTCGATGAGTCACATAATCAATTTGCTATGGCAATGCAGATTGATCCGACATCTCCGATTATTATGAACAGCCACGGTCATATTTATTTTCTTGAACGAAAATATGACCAATCCATTTCACAAATTCAAGAATGCCTCGAATTAGATCCTAATTTCGGTTTATGCCATAGTAATTTGGCTTTTGCCTATGAAGAGAAAAAAATGTTCAACGAAGCTCTGGCGGCTCATATTAAAGCCGTTACGCTTTGGGGTGAGCCGCCCTATGCCATCGCAGAACTTGAACAGGCATTTAAGAGAAAAGGCATCAACGGATATTGGCAAATGCGTCTTGAACAGTTCAAAACACGGGATTATTTAAAGAATTATCCTGCCCAAAGTCAGGCATGGTGTTATGCAAAAATCGGAGACAAAGAACATGCCTTAGAGTGGCTAAACAAATCATTCGAGCGGCGTGAGCGTTTTTTAACTACCGCGAAAACTTCCCCTACTTTTGACTTACTGCACGATGACCTCCGCTTTCAAGATTTAGTGAACCGAATGGGACTTTAGAAAAAATTTCATTTACTTTTCACCTTGAAAAGCTCCGTTGTCAAAATAAAGAATAGAAAAAAGATGGAGGAAGTTATTGTCTCGTGAATAAATTAATGAGCAATATTTCAAACAAAAAGATTTCACCGAATAAGAAATTTTATGCTGAATCGAATGGGGCATTATTAAATGTTGTTTCCTGCGAAAACCAAACTGAAAGATATACAATTGCATTAAATAATTATCAACTGAGAAAGCCGAACATCTTTCGTTGGTCGGCGGATTCAAAGGCGATCGGAATGCTGATTGCTAGAAGTTTGCCTTATGATGATGGCGGTCTGAAACTTTCGCGGAATCATTATTGGGTTGGAATATGGTATCCGTTCAAAAATAAATTTTATACCGTGCATTTTTCCAATGAAGCAGAACTCCATTTAAACGGTGACTTGGTTGATTCAATCGAAGTTTTAGCGGATGAAAATCTCGTAATTTGTTCGGCAAAAGGCAAAGAATTTAAACGAGTTGAAATGCCTTTAGAAGAAACTCTTTCCAAATGGCAAAAAGAACAACAGAATTTAGAAATCGCAAAAAATAAACTAGCTAACTTGAACAAAAAAGAATGGACTTGGAATCATAACGCGGACAGTTACGAAGGAGTTCATCTTTACGAAGGTCAGGTTTTATGGTTTCAGCATTGCCATAATCCACATTCGGGCGGTGGTGCGAATGGACAAAGTTTTGAAGATTTTTTGCAAAATGGTCCGAGTTGCGGAATGCCGGATGAATTATTTAAAGAACTTTACGAAGTGGTAAAAAATCTCGCCTCAGCCAATGTTAAATAAATTAATTGAATAAATGCTAACGGTCGGAAACATTATGTTTGAATCATTCATCTTAGCCGGTGGAAAATCTTCACGTATGAAGAGCGACAAGGCTTTTTTAAAACTTGGCAAAAAAACACTTTTGGAACATTCAATTTCGACTTTACAAAAAATTGATAGTTCGGAAATTTCTGTTGTATTTTCTGAAAATTCAAACAAATTTGAAAACATCTCAACGATTAACGATATTTACAAAGATCGCGGAACATTGGGTGGAATTCATTCGGCGTTGGCTAATTGCAAAGAAAAATATGCTCTGATAATTGCCTGTGATTATCCATTTATTTCAGCTAATCTATTAAACTTTTTGATTAAAATTGCAAAAGATAAAGACGCAGATTGTGTTGCACCGATTCAAAAAGACGGCATTGTTCAACCGCTTTGTGCTGTTTATAAAACTCAAAAATGTTTAAAAGTTTTGACGGGAATTTTGGAAAAATCCGATAAAACACCATCGGCGAGAAATTTTCTAAAACAACTTGATACAAAGTTTATTGAGTTTAAAGAATTTGCCAATTTGCCAAATGCTGAGAATTTTTTCTTTAATGTAAATACGTCGCAGGATTTTGAAAAAGCAATCAAAATCAAAAATCTTCTTAATGAAAAATAAATACGACAAACAAGATCGAGGAAATATTTCGGCTTACGAAAGTTATTTCGCGGGAATGGATGCTTCGATGCAGCAGAAAATTGCTCTAACGACCGCACATTTTCCGCCGCGTGGAAAAATTGCCGATATGGGAAGCGGTTCGGGAAGCGGAACATTTGATCTGGCAAGACTTTATGAAGATTTGGAACTTGTTGGAATTGATATAAATCCGACGACGGTTGAATATTGCAATAGCAAATTTCAAGCTGATAATTTGAGATTTATTGTCGGAGATATCGCCAATAAAGTTTTGGAAAATGATTCGCTCGAAGGGATTTTGAATTCGTCCGTTTTACATCACGTAACGACTTTTAATGGATACGATATAAAGCAAGTTTCCAAGACTTTATCGAATCAAACAAATCAGTTAAAACAAGGCGGAGTTTTGATAATTCGTGATTTTGTAATTCCCGATAATGCTGGAAACATTGTCTATTTAGATTTGCCGACAAACGACGGAAACGAAACAGGCGAGATTTCTGAACTTTCAACCGCTACACTTTTTGAAGTTTTTGCGAGAGATTTTCGGTGCAGTTTGAATATGACAAAATCTGTTTCGTATAAAAAGTTGGAAAGTTCAATGGAAAATTTTGCAAGATTTCAAACGACTTTACGTTATGCCGCTGAATTCGTTTTGCGGAAAGATTATCGCAAAGATTGGGCGACGGAATTGATCGAAGAATATACCTATTATTCGCAAGCTGATTTTGAAAATGCGTTTAGAAAAGAGAATTTACGAATCGTTGTCTCAATGCCGCTTTGGAATCCTTGGATCGTTGAAAATCGTTTTGTGAATAAGTTTTATTTGTCGGATTTGCAAGAAAATTCGATCACATTTCCGCCAACAAATTTTTTAATTGTCGGCGAAAAAGTCAGCAAAAACGATGGCGTGCAATTGTCGGAGCAAAAAACTATTACAAATGATTTCAAATTCTTAAAACTCAAAGCGTATCGCCATAAAAAAACAAATCAAATCTTTGAACTCGCCGAACGACCAAATTCAACAATTGATCTTTTGCCATGGTTTGAAAATGAAAACGGTCAAATATTTGTATTAGCAAAAAAGGATTTCCCACGTCCGATCATTAATGCTCAGATGCAGTATCTGAATTTGAATCAAGCGAACTATTCGGGATATTTGACCGAGCCGATTTCTGCAATTGTTAACCGCAGAGACGCGGAGACGCAGAGTTTGGAAGGTAATGAAAGTAAAAAAGAAAGTAAAAAAAAAGATGAATATAGAAATAAAGAACGAAACTCTCAAAACCCCTTAAAATCCTCTGCGTCTCCGCGTCTCTGCGGTGAAATCCAAGAAATTCTTGCGACTCGCGGCAATTTATCGGCGGATGAGATTTTGGAAATCAGCGAACCGAACTTTTATTTTACATCGGCGGGAGGAATTAATGAACGGGTTGAATCTTATCTTGTAAATATTAAAGATTGGGACAAAGAACCGCAGGAGATTGAAAACTATACGCAATTTAAAAGTGCCGGATTTGTGCGGGAACTCGATGCTTTGCAGGTCTTGCGTTCCTGTGCGGTTGGCGGAATGTTTGATGCACGGCTTGAGATAAATATTTACAGACTTTTGAGAAAACTAAAACGCTCGGCGAGTGCTTGGATCGGTGCGGAAATTAAACCAACAATTCAAAATTTACCGGATGATCTTAATGTTTCAAATATCGAAGATTTGAATCCCGAAAAACGTCAGATATTTGAACCCGTTGAGTTTGAAGAAAATAATTTTCTAAAACTCCAACGCTCCGAATTTATTGAAGCAGATTCAAATGGAAATAAAATCTCAACAGCAGAATTTGAATATGTTGTTCCAAAACATTTTAGTAAAAATACAGTTGCGGCGATTCCTTTTTTTCAGGCTGAAAATAAAACATTTATCGGTTTAGAATTTCGTGGTCTTCCCGCACCGCAACGGTTTAATAGCAGTTCGCATCTGGCGTGTGTTCCCGCTTGGCGACTTCCTTTTGAAGTAAAACACAAATTCGGTTTAGAACCTTTTTTGCGTGAAAGGTTTCCGATAGATTTTCGTGCTGAAATAAATAATTGTTGGGAACTCGGCGGAAGTTATTTTACATCGGCTGGCGTTACACCTGAAGTTGTTTACCCGCTAGCAGTTGAATTAAACATCGAAGGTTTAACGAATGCAGATTTACACTATTTTAACATTGGCGAATTGTTGGAAAATTCAGATAAAATTGACGATGCACATTTTTTGATTTTGCTGAATCGTTTGGCACACGCTTTAGGAAAATTTTGATGGAACGATGAGTGCGATAGCACGAAAAGAAACGCGGAAAACTTTATAGATAAATCGAAAATTTAAAGATAATCATCTTTGCTTGGACGCTTCAGAAGCGTCCATTGCCAACAAGATGCTGGCGTTCCGTTGGCGTTCCATTTTGTTGAATTAGATGGCGACAACAATCTATGTTAATCTTCATATTCGATATTTTTCATCGAATTAAGTAAGTAAAATGAGCGATTTTTTATCAGACAAATTTAAAGATGAATGCGGAGTTTTCGGAGTTTTCGGACATTCAGAAGCTTCGACCTTAACGCAACTCGGACTTTTTGCATTGCAGCATCGCGGACAGGAAGCGTGCGGAATCGTTTCGGCGGATGGCGATGATTTTACGCAAATTCGCAGGCTCGGACTTGTCGCGGATAATTTTGATGCGAAGACACTTGAGCGTTTGATCG
>JBGTHN010000254.1:0-6949 GCA_041746235.1 Pyrinomonadaceae bacterium
CTTACAAACAAAGAGAAACAAGAATTCCATAAAAAAACCATTAGCGGCAGAGATGTTTACGGTGGTGATGGAATTACGCCCGATGAAACTATCAAGTCAATAAAACTGACAAAATTCCAAAACAAACTTCTTGACCAAATATTTTTGTTTTCGGTCAAATTAGCTAATGGAAATATCAAAGGATTAGAGAATTACAAAACATCAAATCAAATCAGTTTTGGTCATCGGATAAATCCGGGTGAATTCCCTATTACAAAAGAAGTTTTTGAATCATTCAGGGAATTTGCATTAAAAGATACCAAATCAGGAATTACAACAAATCAAATAGATAATGAAGTTAAATTTATTTCCGAACGAATTCGTTACAACCTTGCTTCAGCAAAATACGGAAATATTTCGGCTCAACAAGTTTTGGTCGAACAAGACGCACAAATCCTAAAAGCTGTTGATATACTTCCGAATGCAAAAGAACTCGCATTATCGTCAAGAAAATTTATGATGAACTAGGTTCAGAAGCAGTAACAGAAGCAGTTGAAGGAAAGAATTTCTTTCTGTAACTGCTTTACTTGTTCATATATTCTTTATCCAAATCACCAAGTTCGCCAATTTTTTCCATTATGAAGTCTGAGATTTTTTTGTGAGTGCGGACAGCATTTCTTTGTATGTAAAATTCTTCCAAATCAATTTTTTCGCCAAACCAAATTCTAACTTTTTCGCCGCCCGACCAATTTCCCATAATCTGTTTTGGTAGATCATTTCCCAAACCCGCAATAAAAATTGGAATTACTTGTGGTTGTGCTTCCATAATTATTTTGCCGACTCCCGGTTGAACTCTTTCAAATTCATAAGGATTTGGATTGAGATTTCGCTTTCCTTCGGGATGAAAACCGACCAGATGAGCATTGCCTTCCGAACATATCTGGATCAAACGACGCAAGGCGTATTTATCAAACTCACGCTTTTTTGCTTCTTTTGCCTCACGAAAAAACGGCGGATACATTGACCACCAACCCATCACAAGATTGACAAACCAACCGATCGGATTGTCATAAAAAAACTTGCCGCGAACCGGAAAAAACAATTTCACAGGGCGTTTCGTTTGTCGGAAAATAACGCTCGCAACAACATACATATCAAAAAATGAACGATGATTAGCAACTAACAAGAGAGGTCTTTCAACTTCGGAATTCTCAACATTTTCAATCCCGAAAACATTCATCAAATTATAGGTTGCAATTTTTATCCAAAGTGAACCGATATGTCTCTGGCAAAAAGTCCAGAATCTTTTCCAACGCCCCAGATTCATACGATGTGTTAGTGCAAATCCGACTTTTTCCGTGAAGTTCAAGACAGAGATTTCGTCCGAGGTCGGTAATAATATTTCCGATGTTTGTAAAGATGTCTTTTCATCCTGAATTTTTAAGGTTTCTTCTGACATAAAAAAGAAACAGTTTAACATTTTAGAGAATCGAAAAAAACCAGTTAAGAAACAATTAAAAACATTATTAGGTCTTAATCTTTTAAAACCAAAATTCTATCCGGCGGTAGTCCAACCATACATTCATCGCCGATGTTTAATCCGACAAGCCGTAATACTAAAGCATTGAGCTTTAAACCGTTGGCATTCAAACTAATAAGCGTTGTCGAACCGCGAAATCTTATCGCTGAAATTTTGGCTTTAATCAAGTTGTCTTCGGGAAAAGATGCACCAAATGAAATTGATATATGTTCGGGACGTATTGCGAGTGTGATTGTTTGGTTAATTGTGCCGAGTTTGTTTTTCTCAGTTTTAGAAGTCGTTAAATGATGCTCACCTTCAATCGTAAAAAATTCGGGGACATCGTCGGTATTTGAGGTCAAACGCCTTACCGGAATTAAATTATTTTCGCCAAAAATCTCTGCAACAGCAACAGTTTCGGGATATTGATAAACTTGTGTTGGTGTTCCGATTTGAATGATTTCGCCATTATTTAGAATTCCGACTTTATCGCAAACTTCAAAAATTTCACGATAATTATTTGTAGCGATGATGATGCACAAATTTTTCTCTTTGGCTGTTTTAACTATTTTTCGAGCAATTATTTCAGTATTCTCCGCATCCAAATTTGCGAACGGATTATCGAGAAGAAGCACGTTTTCCGCTTTTTCAAGTAAATCGTTAAGCGAATTAATTTGCAATAAACTTTCATTCTCATCTGATTTTGGACTAGAAAAAATCCCTTTCAAACCTTTATTATCAACTTTCGGAAAATACACAGTCTGATTGTTCTTTGAATCATAAGTCTTTTCATCCAACAGACTTTTGCCCGAATCGCAGTTTTCTAAACCGGCGATAATTTTTAACAAAGTTGATTTACCACTTTCATTTGAACCTAAAATACCAAATATTTCGCCGGGTTCGACTGATAAAGAAACATCATTCAAAACCCAACGGGAATCAATTTGCTTAGATAATTTTTCGATTGTTAAAGACATATTTGGAACTTTGGGGGAATATATGCGTGCAAATGTTCAGCACGCTTTTGTCATCTGAATAATTTGAAGTATAAACTAAAGTTGGAGTTAGTAAAGTGAAAATATGGCAAAAGATACACCAAGTTTAAAACGTAAGGCGATAAATGCCGGTGGATGGCAAGTCGCAAAACGAGTTGCAAAATCAGTTCCATATCTCGGTTCGGTGATGGCAATCGGACTTGTCGGATATAACGTCAAAAAAAAAGGACTCTTCCGAGGCGTTGTAGATTCGGGACTTGATGCAATTCCTTTTGTCGGCACAGCGAAAAATATCACCGAATTTTTTACGGGTGATCTAATTCCCGCAAAGGAATCGGACATAGATAAAATAATTAAGGAAAATAATCAAAGCGATGAAGAGACAAAAAGTTAAAATTATTTCAGAAAAATATAACGTTTATATGCTTTCAGCAATGCTTTTCATTGGTTCAATAACACTCTTGTCTATTGATATAAATGCACAAACTGCTCGTCCAACACCAACTCCTCCGCAAGATGTTACGCAGGTTGTCAGCCGCGATACTGATGTTTCTACAAATAATCAAGATGTTGAAGATGATGAAATATCTGATAGCGATGAAACTGAAAATACGGTAAAAGTGCCGCGTCGAAACAAATCTGATTCAGCAAAAACCGAAGCTGAAATTTCAAAAAAACAAAAACAAATGATGATGTATTTGGACTTGCTCACAAAAACCGAACAACGAGCAGCTTCTCTGCGTCAACAACTTTTTGATTTACTGGAAAAACAAAATTCAATTTCCTCAAAACTAAACCAAGTCGAAAATCAATTGCGTCCCGAAGCAATTGAAAGTTCAACTTCTTTAACCGGCTCTTTGCGTCCCGAGGATGTGCGTCAGCAAAGAAAAGTATCCCTCGAACTTGAGAAAGCAAATCTTGAAGCCATAATGCGACAAATAGATTTAAATCGTGGCAGTCTTGAAGAAAACTTGCGAAAAGCTGACTTTTTAGTTGAACGAATTCGCGTAAAATTTGAAAAAGCCGTTGACGATGCTCTTATCGAAGATGAAGACTATTAGTAAAATTTCAATTTTTCACCTTTTCACTTTTCAGCTTTTTACTGTTTTCGATACAATTGTTCGCTATAGCCAAAACTGCGAGCGTCTCAAAATATCTATCATTTAGGCTTTCTGCGTGAGCCATTGTTAGATCATAATCTGTTTTACTTATTGTCTGAAAAGCAGTTTCAAGATTATAGCCGGGCGTTGAATAACTTGCGTAATATGCAAAGCCTTTTCCAACTATTTGTCTGCCGATATATGAAGAAAATATGTCTGGGTTTTCCAGTTTATTTATTACTCCGACAGCTTCGCTGAGTTCATTTAGTGCGTCATAATGCAATCCAATATCTTCATACATATATACCAAACCCAATAATACCTGAGCTTTAGAAACAGAATTGGAGGTTTTGCGAGCAAGTTTGGAAACATCATTTAAATTGTCACGAACAGCAGCGGATTCGTTATAATTTTTGTTTTGCTTGCGAACAATATCAAAATAAAGCATCGCCCGAAATTCTAATTCTGGAACTTTGTCAGCATATTTTTTAGCAATATCATAATTATCGTTTTTTAAAGCCGCCGTTGACCAACGATGATAGAAAAAATTAACCGTATCTTCCTTCACTTTTTTATCAACGATCTTATCGAGCCATTTTTCTAATTTAGTAAAATGTTCTTCTTCAGCAAGCCAAAAAACCATATCAACAATAGCCTGATCGGTTAATTTAC
The DNA here is from genome assembly GCA_041746235.1 of Pyrinomonadaceae bacterium. GTDB lineage: Bacteria > Acidobacteriota > Blastocatellia > Pyrinomonadales > Pyrinomonadaceae > Aridibacter. Next base: position 4,266 of record JBGTHN010000254.1, read on the forward strand.
CTTCGCTATCCAAGTCCTCAAGTTTTTGCAATTTTTCTTCAAAAGTTGATACATTTTTCTTGTAATAACTTCCCCTTTCATCCATTTTTTTTCTTTCTTCCGCATTCAACATCGCCTCTGCTTTTGATTTGGCAAGATTGAAATTTTGCAACAATTGCGGGGAATTTTCCCGAACATAAGGTTCTAGATCATTTAAACCGGAAACCATATATGCTGCTTCTGTCAGCCGATATTTTTCGGGAGTAAGTAAGATCGGATCGTTTGGATTTGCGGCTAATTGATTTATACGTGCAAAAAATACATTTGCAAAATCAATTTGAAGTTGAATATTCGGAGTTAAAGTTGCCGGAACACTTCCGCCATATTGAAATTTATCAACGCCCATCATTCTTTCATTTGCAAATGGATAGGACGAAAGAAATAAAAGTCTTCGAGGAGTTTCGTAACGATACTTGATGAGCAATTGTGAATACAATTCATCTGCATAAGCCGGATTTATTCCCGATACACTTAAAAGTGCGTAAATCCAATGACTGTCTAATGGATATTTCATCACTTGTTGAAACAAGTATTTACTTAGATCTAAATTGTTTTCAACATTTTCCGTGGCGATTCTGACTATTGCCTGAATTTCTTTTTGTTTGTCATTCTCATCTCTTTTTTCGAGGTCTTTTTCATAGTCTTTCAAAAGTTCTTCGGTTAATTTTCTAGCCCATTTTCCATCTTTTTTTGCAATGGATCGAATAACTTCCATCCGATAATCCGGAAGTTCTATAAAAATTGACTTTTCTACTACATTTGTTCTCTCAAATCCCTTTTCAGCAAAATGTTTTTTGGCGGAATTGAAAGCATTTTGATAATAACCGCGTGAAGTTACTTCATTCAAATCCCAGGTAAATTCACCTGCACGAATCAAAATTTTAATGAGTTTTACTGACTCAGTATTCTTTTTTGCTTCAACAACTTGATTTTCAACCAATTGCAAAGCGTTCTCCATATTACATGGGATTATATTTTCATCCTTTGATTTTTGTGCGATAACAAAGCTAGTAAGAATAAGTAATAAAAAGAAGCAACGACAAACTTTATTGAGACACATCTGATAATTCTCCTTTATTGCAAGTTTTTTTAACATTATACAAAAAAAATCCAAAGAATAAACAAAAAAAATGCAAGTAAATACAACTTCAATCGTTCTATAAAACGTCAAACCAAGCGTAAAGATTAAACTCGCGTGAAACCAGACCTTAAATTTGAGGAGAAATTTAGATGTATTTGAAAAAAGTATTGAGCTTTTTAGGATTTTTATTTGTATTATTTATCACAACGGAAGTTGTTTCGGCACAAGGAGTTATAATTCCAAGACAATGTGATGTAAGACCACGTTGTCCAAGACCGATTCCAATTCCGCAACCACTTCCCGTTTCGCTTCCAATCAAATCAATTCAGATAGATACAAAAATAAAAGGACAAATTGCAACAACCAGTATCGAACAGGTTTTTAGAAACGACACACCTTATGTTTTAGAAGGTACTTATTTTTTTCCGATTCCCGAAGATGCTTCGATCGAACAATTTGCAATTTGGGAAAACGGCAAAAAACTCGTCGGTGAAGTTCGTTCACGCGAAGAAGCAAGACGAATTTATGATGAAATTGTTCGCACAATGAAAGATCCCGGATTGCTTGAATACGCCGGAAAAGATTTGTTTCAAGCGTCAATATTTCCAATTCCCGGAAATTCGGACAAGAAATTAGAATTAACATATTCGCAAGTATTAAAGGCTGAATCGGGAACGGTCGCATATCGTTATCCGCTCGGCACAGGAAAAAATATCTGGGCAAGACAAGATAGAAGTTATCCATACCGTGAGATGAACAGTTCAAGCAGACCTCCAACAGATACGCAAAAATTCGGAACTATTTCGGGGAAAATAGAAATCATCGGAAATGAAGCGTTACGAAATATTTATTCGCCGTCACATTCGGTTGATATTTCACGAAAAGGTGAAACAACGGCAACGGTTTCTTTTGAAACAAAAGGCGATCCGAGTGATTTTCAATTATTTTACGGACTTTCGGATAATGATTTTGGAATGTCTTTGTTGACCTATCGTGAACCAGGAAAAGACGGCTATTTTCTTTTAATGCTTTCACCAAACGAAAAAATTTTAAATCGTGATGTAGTTGATAAAGATGTAGTTTTTGTTTTAGATACATCAGGTTCGATGGCTGATGACGGAAAAATGGATAAGGCTCGACCGGCTCTTAATTTCGGTATTCAATCCTTAAACGAAGGCGACAGATTCAACGTGATAAATTTCTCCGGCGAAGAACATTTGATGGAATCGAATTTGATTCCGGCAAGCACTGGCGGAAAGAAAAAAGGTGAAGAATTTGTAAAAACATTAAAACCGAACGGCGGAACAAATATCAATGATGCTTTGCGTGCGGCATTGCGACAATTTGATTCTTCAAATCGTCCCAAAATGCTTGTGTTTATGACCGACGGATTACCAACGGTCGGCGAATCCGATGTTGATAAAATTATTGCAAATGCCAAGCAAATAAAAGTTGAAGGAATTCGTATGTTCCCATTTGGTGTCGGTTATGATGTAAATACAAGATTACTCGACAAACTTGCAACAGAAAATTCAGGTGTTGCAGATTATATTCAGCCAAAAGA
>JBGTHN010000255.1:0-3110 GCA_041746235.1 Pyrinomonadaceae bacterium
CAATTTGTGGATTTATCTTGTTTTATATATCGAAGGAAAAACCAGTAAAATTAAAGTAAGATCCCAAAACCTTCCTGTTCAAATTGATGGTTGTAAAAAGAAAACAAAAATCAATTGATCTTTGCTTCTAAAACGATCTGAGCCGCCAATTTTGATTCCTCTAACTTTCCGTTGACGGGAGCGAATCTGAATTTTGTTTCTGCGTTACCGATCTTCAAATAAACCTTAAATATCGGGTGTTTTTTCCAGACGCTTGAAGATTCGCGGTCGAGTTTGATCTTGCTGATACTGTGAGTTGAACTTTCAAAAGTGTGTATGTTGTCGTCCGATTCATAGCGTATTCTGTCGGGCGACACGTAGAGCGAACCGACACAGCGTTTTGTAAAATCTCCGTTATCGTCGTGGAAAACCCGAAAGACCGCACTTCCGCCTTTTTTGACGGACTCCATCATATATTTTTTTGCCTGCGGTAAATTCTTCAAACCGTATAGATTTACAAAACCGAGCATTTGAAAAGCCGCCGGATCGTCGGGTTTTATTTTGACTGCGGCTTGCAGAAATTGAACGGCATCTTGCGGATTGTTTTTGTCCTTAAAAACATAGATCGCCTGATCTATCAAATCATCGTAATCCGCCGAAGATCTGTTTTTTGAAGCGAGATTTTCACCGTCTTTGGAAAGTCGCAGATTTTCATCTATGGCTTGAAGCACTTCCGGTCTTGCTCCGGCTTCGATCAGAGCCTTTCTGGTCTCAGGTGTTAATGCAAAATTCACACCATTGGTTTTAATAATTGTAACAATGTCGCTGGTTTGGAGTTGTCTTGAATTGAGTGCCTTGATAAGACGATCTTTTTTTACGGGTTCGCCTTTGTATTGAGCAAATAGACTGCCTGAGGCAATTAAGATCAGAAGAAATATCGCCGATAATTTTATAAAACTTCTGTATTTACTAACTTTGATATTTGAATAAATCATTTTCTTCTATGGACTAACATCTCGGACAAATTGGTAAATGATTACGCTCCTGTTAATATTTTTTCAGCCCGTCTAAGTCGTTCTGCTCTGGTTTCTTGAGGCATTTTTTTCTTTGTAACTTTTGGCAATGAAGAAGTTTTTGGTCGTGACTGAATCGGTGGTGAAATGGTTCGGGATTTTCTTTCAACTTCCCTTTTAGCTTTATATTTTGTTTTCGTTACGGCAATTTGGCTGTTTTCGGGTTCTGTTTCATCTTCGACAACCTCTTCGACAGTTTGCGATAAATCTTCTTTCGCTGTTGCCTCATTCAATTTCGGAAGTTCGGATAATTGCTTGTTTTCATCAAATTTTTCGCTTTTAACTAATTCCTCCGATATTCTGACATCTTCGTTTTGGATAATAAAAAACTGAAAAAGGAAATGCGAAACAACAATTGCAAAGATTCCCGTCACAACTATTGCATAGCGACCTTTTGCCGACTTTTGCAATTTAGGGTTTGTCTCATTGGGTTTTATAAATTCATTTTCTTTCAACATATTTTTGATTCCCCTTGGTAAGTATTTTCAATCGCTCTCGTAAAAAGAACAACTTCAAGATATTAAGATGATTGATCTAACCGCTATTGTTGCCAACAAATTTAAACAATGGTTAAAGTTTTTGTTTGATACTTTTCAATGAATCAATATTCACGTTTCTCTGTTCAGTATTATTTAAAACATTATGAATGCGGAAAAGTGATTTGAATTACCAAAGATTTTGTAGGCTGTTTAATTTTTTACGGATTTCTAGATAAGTTTGTTGAAGAGCAAAATAATTATAACAAAATCGCAATAAATATTAAATATAATTAACGATTTTTTTTTTTGTAAGGTTTTCCGCATTTCGGTCATATATAAGTGGACAAGTGGGAAAACTTCCCTCTTGCCCCGCGAAAGTTTCTTGTTAAAGGGGAAAGTCTGCACTTTTAAGTGGAGGAGTTCCACTTAAAAGTGCAGAGATTAAACCTTTAAGGGCAGACTTTCCACTTAAAAGCGTAGAGTTTCCACCTAAGATGGCAGAGTCTGCCCTTAAAAGGGTGAAACCTAATCTTAAAAGTTTAGAGTCTGCCCCTAAAAGTTTAGAACCTGCTCTTAAAGGTTTAGAGTTTGCACTTTGAGGTGGAAGTCTTGAACCTTTTTTGAAACAAGAAAAATAAATAAAACAACCTATCGCATTTTGAAAATTTGATGGTCGCCAACGGTGACGAACAATATAGCGTAGGGTGAAACCCTACGTTTGATCGAAGTTGAGTTTCGCTCATTATCATTCGCTTCACCCTACGCTATATTGTCAGTCGCTTTCAGCGACAAAAATTCTAAATTGCGTCGGAAAATCAAATAAAATATAAGGAGATTTTATAAAGTTATGGGAAAAGATTCAGATTGGTATCCGCAATCGTTAGCGGGTGAACGTGCTTTGTATGCAAATATCAAGGCGAAGATCGCAGGTTATGAGGCGAAATATCCGGCGGTTTTGACCGATGATTATTTGTTGGTAATTGACACTTTTTGCAATGCGTTTATCGAAGCGTATGACAAGATCGAGCAGAATCGGGCGACGAATAAACAGGCGACGAGTTGGTTCGAGAATTTGTGTCGGAGCAAACAGGAAAATACGCCCGCACCTTCGCCGCCCATTTATCAGGCGATTACGATACCTGCCAATACTTTGGTCGGGATCGAAAAAGCGTGTCGGGATTTTGCCGGATTGTTGAAAAAACAACTCAATTACAACGAAGCGGACGGCGTTGATCTGATGATCGAAAAGGAAAAAGCGGACGATCTCGTGTTGGAAGATGCTCAACCCGATCTGAAATTGTCGGTCTCGGCAAGCAACGTCGTTGAGGTCGAATGGAAAAAATCGGGCTTCGATATGTTGGAACTGCAATACCGCAAGTTCGGCGAAACGCTCTGGCAACCCGCCGACAAATCCACCGAAAAGATCATCGAATTCGCACCGCCTTTAACCACACCGGGAACGCCCGAAAAGTTCGAGTTTCGCGGAATTTATCTGATAAAAAACCAAAGAGTCGGACAATGGTCGGCGGTTTATACAGTTACGGTTGGATAGATTTTGATGTTTTTTGTAGGGTGCTTT